>JBILSS010000151.1:0-4813 GCA_044371965.1 Vampirovibrionales bacterium | reverse complement strand
TACCTTTGGGGTAATCTTCCGTACCACTAAACAGTTTAGGGGCTAAATAGGTGTAAGCATTACCTTCCTCATCTTTCATCTGTTTTCCTTTAGATTTCAGGTAAGCCACGGCTTGATCTACCGTCATTTTTTTGTCCTTCATGGTTTTTGCCAATAATGCCGCCACTGCAGGAGCTGTAAACGAGGTACCTTCTTCATCTTGATCGGCATATGGCACGGTAGCGGAAAAATCTATCAATTCACTACGCGTTGAATAATCCGTGAGTTCTCCATTTTTACCACTAGACCCTACACTAATAACACCTTCTACAGAATTAAGAATATCAACCCCTTCATCTTTTTCGAATTTAATCTTTGGCATATTTTTGCGAAGGCTATTTTTGCGAACGCTCTCAATATCGTCATTATCATTGCCTATGGCAGCCACAACCGCAATATTTTTGTCTTTGAGTTTTTTGACTTCTTGTTCAAGTTCTTTCTTCGCTTTATCTATTTCAGGCTTAGCTTCTTCTAAGCAGGTATCAATATAGGATTCTAATTCTACAAGACCAATTACCTCTTTATTATCTTTCGTTTTTCGCAACAAAAGTTTACGTTCTTCAGTTGATGCCCTTTTTATAAATGACTCCTCGGAATCCTTGTTTTTTATAATATTTTTCCATATAGCGATTTCGCTTGTACCTTCAGAGATATTAATGACGTCAGGTCGTTTACTTTTGTCTAAAGCTCCCACTTTTTTAAAGTCTTCTGTTCGATCTTGTAAAGCACCTAAAAACATGGTTTGGATATACCCTTTTATGCCTTCACTGTATCTATATTGATTCTTCATTTTAGAAGACTGACGGCTTGTATTGGTGTTCGGTACAGCACGTTGGGCGTTGTCTTGCACCATGCCCGCATGATCTATAGTGGTTTCTGCACCATCTTCCAAAATAAGAACTTTGGCACCGTTTGGGTAAAGTTTGGTGTGATTTAAATCGGGGTTTGTTTTACGAATAGTCAAGATAGGGTTTCTTTCATTAACAAAGTGTTAGACGAGGGATACTTATTAATAAAAATAAAAACAATCTTATTTTTGACCTTTTGTTACAATGTGTAATACCATTTAAACGATTGAATAGCGTATAGGTGGATTCTAGGAGCCTAGACTCGCAGATGTGTGAAGTGTACAAAGACGTACATAAACACATCGAGAATCGTAGCGACAACGAAGAGACACTGTACAGAAAACTCTAAACTTGGCTATACGTTTCTTCTACAGCAATCGTTGTATGTTCACCAAAACTTGAATAAGAAGCTAATTTCCCATTTTTTTTCAGCCGAAGCAGCAGAAATAACACGGCGGATTCAAGTAACAAGAAACGTATTGCCAATCATTTTGTTACAAAAGGCATCCACAAAACCCCTTAAAAAAGCGATGCACCACGCCTGATGCCAAGGCGTCCTTCACCACCGCCGTCGCCGATGCCAGCGACTCATGCGGATGCACCAACTGCCACGCCAGCCCCGCATTCAACACCACCTGCCAGTACGCCAAACTCGACGTATCCCGACCCTCCAGCATCGCCAAAAAGCGATGCACATTCGCCTTAGGCGACAGATCCAAGCCCGCTAGACTGGTATCATCCACCACATCACCCGCCCCCAAAATCGGAGGAAGCTCCAGCATCAAGGGGCGACGCTTGCCGATGTACAAGCCCTTCGTCATCACCTGCGGATGCGCTTCATCCAGTCCGTTAGACGCTCGCAATAGTAGGCTGTAGACGTTTCCTAAATCGGGCGTTTCCAGCAATTCACCCAGCGGAAGCATCAACGATGCTTGCGAGCATCCCAAGACACGGTGCGTCGGGCGAGTGGGATTGAGTAGGGGACCCAAGAAATTAAACGCGGTGGGATGCTTCACCTGCTTGCGAAAGGGGGCGAGTTTCGCCAAACTGGGGTAGACTTGCGGTGCCATTAAAAACGACAAACCCGTTTTTTCAAACAACGGTAAAACGGCGTCGTTTTTGAGTGGCGTCGGCACACCCAAGGCATCTAGGAAGTCGAAGCTCCCTGAAGCGGATGTGGCGGCTCGGTTGCCGAATTTGAGGACTGGCACGCCCAAGCTAGCGAGTACAAAGGCAACCGTCGTGGACGTATTAAAGCTGGAAATCCCACTACCGCCTGTTCCGCAGGTGTCTAGGATGACATCGGGCTTGTGGGGGAAGGCATGAAAATCATCCACTTGGCGTTGCCAAATCGCCGTATGCAAAAGACGCAAGGCATCGGTGGTGAGATGTTGAGGGTGCAGGCTCGTGAGGCGTTGGAGCATTAGCTCGTCGTTTTCTTGGGCGTCTAAAAAGCGATTGAGGGCATCTTCATTCGTCAACCATGTCAAGGGTTCAGGCAAGTTCACGGCGTTCATTAGACACGTTCCACAAAGTTTTTGAGTAGCGCTTGACCTTCAGGCGTGCCAATGCTTTCAGGATGAAACTGCACGCCGTAAAGAGGCAGGCTTTCATGTTGAATACCCATAATTAAACCGTGGGTTTTGTCTTTGCAGGTTACCTTCAAGACGCTGGGTAGAGAGGCTTCTTCCACAACGAGCGAGTGGTATCGCATGGCTTGGAAGGGGCGAGAGAGTCCCACAAACAACGGACAATCTTCCACCAAAACGTCAATTTGGGAGGTCTTACCGTGGACGATGGCAGGGGCTTGCACGACGTTTGCTCCGTAGACGCTAGAAAGCCCTTGATGCCCCAAGCATACACCCAAAATCGGGATGCCGTGCGTGGCTTGTGAGGCGATGAGGTCTCGACAAACGCCGAAGTCGCTGGCGAGATCGGGGTGTCCTGGTCCGGGGGAAAGGATGATCTTTTCGGGGTTGAGGGCAAGGAGTTCTTCGAGTGTTTTTTCGTCGTTGCGGAAGACCAAAACAGGCACAGGGCTGACGGCTTGCACCATTTGAAAGAGGTTGAAGGTGAATGAATCGTAGTTGTCAATCAGAATAATGGGCATGTGCTGGACTCCTTGATTTCATTGTTCTTCAGTATTCTACAGAAGGGTTAAAAGCAGACGTCAACGCACTAAATGCGAGGCTTCCGAGACATTTTGCGGACGTCGTGCAATGGGAATGATGCGACGAGGTGGGGTTTCAGGGGGGATCTTTAAGGGGGGACGAAGGGGAGGAGAAACGCAATACGTCCTCCCCCGTCCCCCCTTAAACGCATTTAGAGGTGTCGGAGAACCTTTGTGCGAGCAAAGGTCTCTGACGTCACCAGCGTTAAAAGGAAACTGAAATCCATTCTTCTCGCAATCTATAGGATAGTGAAGAAGTATATTCACCACTCTAGCACAAAAAAAGCTTCACTTGGCTTTATGCCAACAAGAAATAAGGATTTTTTTGTGATTTCTACGACCGCATCCCAAAAGCCACCGATCCCAAAATCACCGGCCTCGAAAAAGGGGAATTCGGCAGATACACCTAATGTATATGTGCCTGAAGGTATGTTTCGCCATAACAAAGCCATGCCCTATGCGGTGGCAACAGGCGTTGGTTTGGGCATCGCGGCACTCGGCGTGGGAGCCTACACCGTGGCGAATGTGTCGCATTCCAGCGGACGCCTTCAAAAATGGATTCAAAACGACCTAAAAACCATGGCAAAGCACATGAAAATGCAAGAAGAGGGCAAAGCCTTGCAGATTCAATATCGCGATTTGCCTGATTCGTTTAAGTCCTTGCGTACCTTGAAGCTGAACTTTGATCGTCCGTTTTTTGATGAGGTGGAAGTCATGAAAAATGGAAAGAAAGTCATTGAAAAACGGCTGAATTCCAAAGAATTGAGCGAGCATGTCGCCGAATGGATCCCCTTTATTGGCACCTTGTTCAACGGATTCCCCCTTCGTGACCGCTTGCAAGTGATCGGTTACTTTCTTTCGCCCACGTTTTGGATGAAAGACTTGTTTTCTAAAGATGGCATGTGGCTCAAAAAGCTCTTGAGCATTGCCGGCACGCCAGCGAAGAAAATCACCCAGCAATTGGCGGAAGTCGTGAAGAAGGCCTTACCCTTAGATGATCTAAACGAACTCGTCGCCAGCATGCACAAGCGTTCATCGGAATTGTTTAAGGAAGCGATTGCCTTCAAGCCCAAAGATGAGAAGAAGAGTCGCTTTCAAAATTTAACAGAAGCGGTGGTGGTTAAGTTTGTTGCCACTATGGCAAAACCCATTTATGTGGCGATGAATGACTTGCAAGACAACGCCCCAGCCTTGCCGTTAAAAGACATTGTCAAGCAAATGACGCCGTATTTTAAGCAAACGTATCCCAATTTGAGCCTGTCACCCAGTAAGTTTAAAATTATTGCGGTGGCATCCGTGGGGCATATCGTCATGCACCAAGACCTCCCCAACCGAGCCTTTAAAGTCATTCGTCCCATTGAAGACGACAACCTACTCGCCACAGGGCGAGCCATTCACGGTGTCATCACGACGCTAGGACCTGAAATCGTCAAGCCGTGGTTGGCTTCGACGAATCTAAAAAATCCTCAACAACTCAACCGACTGATGGAAACCAAAGAGTTTAACACGTTGTCGTATCAGTTTTGCTTGCAGTTTTTAAACGGACTTCAAAAAGAAGCCCTGATTCAACGAGAAGTCGATGCCACCAAAGCCTTTAGAACCCACTATAATGGACATCACGGCTTGATTGTGCCTGAAGTCTTTGGTCGTGATGTGAAGAACGGCTTGATTGAGATGGAATTCATCAAGGATTCTTTGAGCATGAAAAACCTAGAAGCCCGAAGCATCGACAAGAAAAACCTGCAATACAGCCAAG
>JBILSS010000150.1:0-4819 GCA_044371965.1 Vampirovibrionales bacterium | reverse complement strand
GTCTTGCGAGTCGCCCCGTCCTTCTTGCGTTTGGGGCATTTGGAGTATTGGGGGCGTCACGGATACGCTGAACGCCTAACGCCTTATATCGCTTACTTGTTTCGCACGTTTTTCAAAACCGACGGCATCGATTTTTCGCCTGTGCAACAGTTGCAAGCCGTTTTGACGATTTCCGCCATCCTAAATGCGGTGACGATGGCTCAATGGCAAGGCGTCGGTTTTTGTCATGGCGTCTTGAATTCGGACAACATCTCGCTGCTTGGGATGACCCTCGATTACGGACCTTACGGCTTCTTGGATGCCTTTGACATGGGGCATATTTGCAACCACAGCGATCATGGTGGGCGTTATGCGTATAAAAATCAGCCAGCGATTGGCTTGTGGAATTACAGCCGCTTGTTCGAAGCTTGCCAAGATTTTGTCGGCAATGATGAGGATTACCAAGCCTTGAAGGAATCGATAGAAGGCACCTTTCAAGACGCTTTTAATACCAGCTTTTTAGCGGTGTATCGCCAAAAGCTTCGTATGGAAGATCGCAAGCTCATTCCCGATATTGAGTTTGGGGAAGTGCTAAAAAGCCTGTTGGCGTACTTGCATCAAAACAAGCTGGATTACACACGCTTTTTTACGGCGTTACCTGCGTGGGAAACCGCCTTTCAGAATGAAGAGACTCCCCATGTGGCGGATATTGAACGCCTCGCTATGGGGATAGAATCTCCTGAAGCGGCGTGGTGGTTGCATGAGATTTACGCACCGTATTTGCAGAAAAACGCCTTAAGCGGAGCCTCTCAAACGCTGGTGAATCCGACGATTGTATTGCGGAATTACATCGCCCAAGCCTTGATTGAAGATGCCGAAGCCAATCGCTTCGATGCCTTTGCCGAAGGTTTAACACGCCTTCAAACGCCGTTTGAAGACGCTCATCATGCTCACGACTGGGCGAAAGTTCCCCCAGCATCGGCGAAAGAAATTTGCGTGTCTTGCTCATCTTAAAAGGGATTTTATGATTCTATAGAAGGTTATTCCTGTTCCCTCTCCTTGAGGAGAGGGCTAGGGAGAGGGGGGGATGCCTAAAACCCAGTGTTTACATCTACTCCCCACCCCAACCCTCCCCTTAAAGGGGAGGGGGTAAAGCCACTTTTGTAGAGTCTTCTACCCCGCAAATTAAAAAGGAAATTAAAAAGATGGCTATAACCATTTGGATTGATGCAGATGCCCTGCCGTCCGTGTTGAAAGACTACATCATTAAAATGGCTCGTAAGCGTGAGGTGCCGACGGTTTTTGTGTCGAACAAAGCCATCGCCGTGCCTGCACACCCTTTGTTTCAAGCGATCCAAGTGGGTCAAGGAGCCGATGTCGCCGATGCCTACATTGTTGAGCAGGCTCAAGCTGGCGATCTCGCCGTAACGCAGGATGTTCCCTTGGCGGATTTACTGGTGAGCAAGGGCGTTTCGGTGATTAATTTGAGGGGCGAAGCTTTTACGCCCACGAATATGAAGTGTCGTTTGGCGGTGCGTGATTTTATGACGGACTTACGCAGTGCTGGCGTTCAAACGAAAGGGCCTAAGCCCTTTGATGATCGACAAAAGCAGGCGTTTATGAATGGCTTCGACAAGGCGTTGACGCAATGTTTAAAGTAGACCCTGCAAAACCGTTTGAATATCGTGGAAGCTTTCAAAAGGCGTAAAGGCACGACCCTCTCGATCGAGTTCTTCCGCCAAGGCATCCCGAGCAAAGACCCAATCCGCCACACGAGCCATGCCAAAATCCGTCACGCTATCCCCAATGGCGATCTTAAACGTGCTGGCATCTTCCCACTGATTGAGAATCTCCACCTTGCAACAGGCACAAGTCCCACAAACCGCACAATCCTTGGGAGCATAAGGCATCCCCACCACAATAGACGGCTCTTCAAAGTGAGCCGTATTCGCAAACAGGGTATAATCCCCCTCAAACGGAGCCATCACGGGCGTGATGAAGGCATCCAAGCCCCCAGACACCACTTGAAAGGGAATGCCTGCCTGTTTTCGCCACGCCATAAAGTCCGTAAAACCGTCTCGCAAGACGACTTCTTCGCTCACAAAGCGAATGATCTCATCCTTTAGCGACGACGGCATTAAGGCGTACAACTGCTGAATGCCTTCTTGCACAGGGAGCGTCCGCTCTTTAAGGATGCGTCGGGCGATGTCCTTCCATTCAGGCGGAGCAAAGCGTTCAAGGGTCATCACAATCGCATCACGATCGGTAATCGTGCCGTCAAAATCGGAAAAAATCACCCATTTTTTATGGGCGTGCTTCTCTATAACGCTTAACGGTATCATGCCAACACCTCGGCGTGCATGGCGGTTTGAAAGGCTTTCACGCCAGACACCGCACCGCCTTCGACTTCGTGGATGCCTGTGCCTGCGTTGATGATGACATTCGTGCCGAAATCACGCAAAATTTGAGGCACCATCGAAGCTTGAATCCCTGCGGAAGGCACGCCAAAAGCTGGTTCAACGCCTAAATTCGGTGTGTTGAGTGCCTCTTGAACGGCGAGGGCATCGGCTTTGTCTAGGGCGACTGTGCCGTAAGGGCTGGGGAAGAGGACGGCATCGGCTCCAGCGAGACGAGGCAGCGTGCCAAAGACCAAGGCTGGACTCATGCCTGTCGACGGGTTCTGATAAAACGCCCCCCCCAACGCAGGATGCCCCATTAAAAACGCTCGCCCCTTCACACGCAAACGCAAACTATTCAATAACGGCAAGCCATAGGCAAGGTAGTTGAACAAAAAGCATTCCACGCCAGCATCTAGCAAGGCATCGGCACGGTCGAGCAATTCATGGGCAGGGGCGTTGAGATTCACGGCATATAAGGGACGATGCCCAAAGTCTTTTTCCGCTTGATTGAGGGCATCGATGCACAGGCTCACCCGTTTTAAGGCGGTGCTTAGGTCGGCATCGGCAAGCACTTCGTCATCTTTCACCAAATGCGTCCCTGCTTGAGCCTGCTCACGTAACAGACTCGCCAAACCTTCAGGGGGAACGCCCACACAAGGCTTGAAAATACTCATGAGCAGGGCTTGCCCTTCAGGCACGTCACATCGCTTGCGAATACCGCTTTGACCATGAGCAGGGCCTTGAAAGTGCTTGGCGACAGAGCTTGGCACGGCGACATCTAACCAGCGAAGGTTAGGCATCATCGAAACCTTGCCAAAGCAGACGGTTTGAAGCATCCCTAAATCCCACATTAAAATGGCTTTGGGGAAGCTTAAAATCACGTGAAAGCGTGTTTCTTCGGGATTCTGCCCTTCTAAGGGATCGCTCACCCACAAGGGGGTGGCACAATAGGCGGCGAGCCGTTCCATTTCATCCGAGTTTTGCGTGCCGATGCTCTGCCCATTGGCGATTTTCGTGGCGTATTGCCACACATTCGCCCTTTTTTCCGTGGGGATCGTGAGCTGATAGAGTCCTAAAACGGCGTCGTCTTTGGCAAGGGCGTCTTGCACGACGTTTGTTTGCATCCAGTGGGTGGGAGTGTTCATGGGTGATACCTTCTCTAGGGTTTGCCGTGATTACGATAATTTTTAATGATATTGCCCAACACACGAGACATCGTGGTGTTTTGCTGGCTGGCTTCTTGACGAATAAAGAAAATATCGTCTTCAAACAACCGCAATGAAACCGCTTTGCCGTAATCACGTGTTTTACGACCCCGCTTTTTACGAGGCTTAAAATTACCCTTCAAATACGCTTGATAGCTGTCTTCAAGGTACATTTTGTAATTGTCCCATGCCTCTTCTTTGGTGTCGCCATAGGCACCAATGTTGGTGGCAAGGTCTGAACTCACGACAAAGCCGTCATCTTCTTCGCTCCAACGACAAACGGCGGTGGCTAAAATTTCATTTTTATTCATCGTGCTCATCCTTTATTCATTTATAATACGGTAATTCAATTGTTTCGTCAATGGTTTCATGCCAATGGATAGATTTTCCTCACGTTTCACAAAGAGATTTATGTTATTATAGACAAAGCAAATAATCCTCAAGCTAAACGGAGCAACCGCATGTCTCTACAAACTGAAACCGAAGCCTTGACCTTTCCAGCCCCTCGCCCTGTGGTGGCAGGCATTTCGTCCTACGCACCGCCACTTGAAGGCAGACGTGACAAAACACGCCTCGACTTCAACGAAAACACCATCGGATTCCCCCACATCGTGCCAGACGGCTACGAAGTCACCACCTACAATTGCTACCCCGAATACCAAGCCTTCATCAACGATTTAGCCGCCTTCTTGGGCGTTCCAGCCGAATGTGTCATGCTCACCAACGGCAGCGACGAAGCCCTCGATGTCATTCCTCGTACCTTCATCGAACCGAAGGTGGGAACAGCCCTCATCACCAAGCCCAGCTTTCACATGATTCAACATAACCTCAAACTCGCCGAAGCTCACACGGATATTGTCTATCTCACGCCTGATTTACAATACCCGATTGAAGAATTGACGCATTACCTCAACCAAAAACCTTATACACTCGCCGTTTTCGCCACGCCTGACAACCCCACAGGGGCTGTCTTGCCGAAGGAAAACGTCTTCGCTTGGGCAAAGGCACATCCGCAAACCGTCTTTGTCATGGATGAAGCCTACGCCTTTTACCGCCCCGATGCGGAATCCGCCTTGCAGGACGCCATTCACACGCCCAACGTGCTGGTGACGCAAACCTTTTCAAAAGCGTGGGGCTTGGCTGGCTTGCGTTTGGGCTACATCGTTGGGCATCCCACGATGTTGGGGTACATTAAGCGGGTGCGTTCGCCGTATAGCGTGAATGCTCAAGCGGTGG
>JBILSS010000032.1:0-16082 GCA_044371965.1 Vampirovibrionales bacterium | reverse complement strand
CGTATAGGTGGATTCTAGGAGCCTAGACTCGCAGATGGGTGAGGTGTACAGAGACGTACATAAGCACATCGAGAACCCGAGCGACAACGAAGACGCCAGACGCTATTTAATCGTTTAATTGGTATGAGAACGGCCCAAATTGGGAAGTGTTGCAATCTCATCCCCACAAACCGCTTTCGCAGAGCTTTCTATACAAAGCCCCCCTCGAACATCTTCATAATTATGCGAAACCATACACTCAAGGACAGGGGACAGGAAAAAAACTACAAAAGGCGAACGCCTCCTGATTCCACCTGCCAAGAACTCAAGCTCGCCTTCTTTTCCGCAAGCAGACTATGAAACTGATGTTGTGTGTCCACATAAGGGGTCGTTAAAAAGACTTGCGACGTCTGCGGAAAAATATGCAAGAGTTGAGCTTGTCTTTCCGCATCCAATTCAGCCATAATATCGTCCAACAAAATAATGGGAGACTTGCTCAAACTGGCTTCTAGCATCGCCAGTTCCGCCAATTTCAAGGCAATCACCACACTGCGTTGCTGCCCTTGACTGGCATACGTGGTGACATCCACCTTTTGGGCGTTTTCAACAAAGTGAATACCAATGTCGTCCCGATGCACACCCCATGCCACCGTCTGCCGACGCAACTCTTGAGGCATGATTTCTCGTAAATGCAAAATACAGGCTTGCACCCATTCCGCTTCATTTAGGCTCGACAAATACGACAGACCGTCCGTCCAATTATGCAAGGCGTAGGTCAAGGTCGGTGTACCGTCATGCCCTTGACTCAAGCCTTGATACAAGATCGGCAGATGCGTCTGTAAAAGCCGAAGGGTTTCAAGGCGTCCTGTTAAAATACGCCACGCCACCGCCGCCAGTTGGTGATTCAACACATCCAATAGCTCGACTTGCTCCGTTTGTGGGGTGGGAAAATCCATTTGCTTGAGCAAGGCACTTTTTTCGCTGATGGTTTTCTTCCACATTTGAAGATGCTCCAAATGTAAGGGAACCCGTTGCACGGTGGCTAAATCCAGCCAGCGACGGCGACTTTGAGGCATGCCACGCACAATGTCTAAATCCGACAAATAAAAGGACACCGTCGGTAAACGCCCGATAATTTCGCTTCGAGACTTGCACCGCTGGGAGTCTATCAAAAATTGCGTCTTCCATTTTTGGCTCACAAACCCTGTGGGAGACGTCACCTTGTCAGGCTGAAAGCGAGCTTCTAAATCAAGCCCACCAGCCAAATGCAAGGCGACTCGAGACCCCTGCCCCAAAAACGGATCGTCCACCGTGGCGTCGAGCAAGCCCCCACGAGCGTGACGAATCAGCTCGCTGTCTCGGCTACTGCGGTTGGAACGTCCGTGGGAAAGGTAGTAAATCGCTTCCAGCAGGTTGGATTTCCCTTGCCCGTTCTGCCCCACAATCAGGTTGATTTGGTTTAAGCCTTCCCAATTGAGTTGTGAAAAATTGCGAAATTGCCATAAATCCAAGCGTTCAATATAAAGCATTAGTTGGATTCACCATGTAAGTAAGGCAAACCCCTTGCCATACGTTGTAAACCCAAGGCAACCCCAAAAACCAGCGAACCTTCCAACATCATCAACGTACCTGTAAAAATGCTGGGGAAAAGGGCTTCTTGCTTCAGCAAGCCAAAGCTCAACATAATCAGCATCACAAAAGAAGTGAGGGAAACAAACTTGTAGCCCCCTGCATAAGGGTACTTATAAAACTGCCCCGAAAATACAAAGTTCGTGACGGTTTGAATCATAAAGTAAATGCTTAAAGCGACGCGTTCGTCCAAGAACGAATCATGCGGATACACCGTCAACAAGGTTCCTATCACCAGCGTCAAGACGGCTGATGCCAAGCTGGGCAAGAATCCCGGTAGTTCACGAGCCTGAAAGCTTCGGATGCCTTTCATCATGCCTGCCATCACCAGCAAGGCTCCGACGATTTCTCGGAAGAAGCCTTCACCTGCCATGGCTGGAAGTGTGAGGGATCCCATGCCGAGGGAAAACAAGACCAAGCCTTCGGTGTAGAAGAAGGGCCAGCATTTTTCGAGCGTTTCATCGACGATTTCAGGCTCTTCAATCGGCTCTTGGGCTTTGGGATCTATTTTGCTTTTGGATGTAGGGTTTGGGGTATTGTCATCGGCTGTTTGCGTGATGCGTTCATCGTTAGATTCAACCGTTTTAGGGACTGAAACCGACGAGATGCCTTTGGCTTCGACTGAAATAATTTGATCTTCAGGCGGTAAGACGGCTTGCGAAAAAGGAGGCGGTAAATCAGTCATAGAAAACCTCTTCTACATAGGAATAGCTTTCATTATAGCATAAAACAGTGGTTTTGTCCCCCCTCCTAAAATTAGGAGAGGGGACAGGAAGATTCTTCAAAATATGATAGCATCTTCTCAAAATGTTTGGGTTTAATGCTATTAAGTTTACTTTAATTTAAGGATTTTTATAATGAACGCAGTTAACCCTAGTTTCAATAACGGCATGGCACTCCCACAAACAACGATGCCTCCTACGAATACGGTGGAGCCATTGAAAAGCTATAACTTTTCGCAGGTCAATCCCCCTGTGGTGGAAGACAACTTTGTTCGTCAAGATTTTGAAAGCAAGCAGAAAAAAGACGTCAAGCCAAAGAAACCCTTTAACCCTTGGAAGTGGATGCTTTTAACGCCTCTGATTTTAGGAGGAACGCTTGTTGTAGGTGCACCTTTAGGCGGAGCCTTAGCATTTAGACATTGGTTTTTAAAGAATCCGTCTGAACTTTCGAAAGTGCTTAAACCCACAGACATTGAAAAAATGTTTGCGGATATGAGAGCCGGCAAAGAAATTAAAGTCCCCAAAGAGTTCAAGCTTCCCGATTTAAAAGGAATGAGCGAAATACAACAAATAGGAGCTTTCCTAAATACGCTTCGTTTTCTTCCTGTTGAAAATAAAAAGAAAATCATGCAGTACTTCTTTAGTGTGAAAGGTATTAAAGAATGTAGTAGCTTAGTGAGTACCTTTATAGAAATAACCAGAACCAAAGGGGATTTATCCAAACTAAGAACCATTGTCGAAAAAGCAAATTTTAATCCGATTCATGAGATTTTTGAACGAGGTGGTACTGTTACCAAAAAAGCAGGGCAAGGGATTGCGGATGAACTTAAACCAATGGTGATTTTTGGTGACATTCTTACAAAGAATCTGGAACTCGTGAAAGATAAAGAAAAAAAACAAGAGCTTGAAAGCATGCTTGTTGTCATTGAAAAGATGTACAAAACCTTTGCTTCTATGCAAAGTAAGGAAGTTAAATTAGAAGGTAAAGCCAAAGCCCACTATACAGATTTATATGAACAAGCCTTAAAAAGCTATGCAAAAAAACATCCAAACAGTTCACTGGAACATGTACCTTTTGACAGCTTAAAGCTGGTTGAAGCATCGACCGCTATTGTTGGCTTGGACACTAAAAATGGTAAAGCGTATAAGTTTCAGCGTCCTGATGCCTTAGCCAACCGTGCGGCAGACAATTTAGAGTTCTTAGCACAAATTAAGCATATAACTCAACATAATCTAAATGCTTTTGGTGAAAGTTTAAATGACTCAAAAGTAAAAATAGACCCCGAGAAAAAGCGTCTTGATATTTTTAAACAAGGCTTAAATGCCGCCCATGATATTTTACAAGGCTCTCGCTTTGAAAATGAAAAGCTTGGCTTAGACCGTATAGAAGAAGCCGCTCGTTGGGTGGGGGCTGATGCGAAATACAATCCACCTAAAGCCTATTTGGCTGAAAACTTTAAAGGCAAAAAGGGGAAAGACGAATACGGCGTGGTCATTATGGATATGATTCAAGGTAAAAACACGGCAGATTTAATTCAAAAAGCTCAAAAAGAAGGGGGTAATTTCACGCTTGAAAACCCCGCATGGAAGCCGTATAACGAGTTTATGGGTGAACATGCTCACAACGTGCTATTAAGACAAGCCAGTAACGCCGTAAGTACGGACAATCATAGTGGAAACATTATGCAATCAGGCAAAGTCTTAGATGTTGCCGAACACCGTTTTGTGCCTACGGCACATATGAATAAAATTGCCGATCTTGTCACGAGCATCTTAAAAGACGGTCAGTCTTCCTTTACGAGAACACATACTCCACAAACGAAGGGGACGACCTCCTACATCAATATAAAAACAACAGGATCCCCTTCGCAACAAGTTATTCATAAATTAAAAACGCTTATGGATGCTAGCAAACTACAAACACTTGCCAAAGAACGTGGCGTAAAGGTCGATGAACTCTTAAACAATGTGATTTATAATATCTACGACCGCCCACTTGAAGCGATCGATGTACTGTATAATACCCATGACTTAGGGGATGCTTTGCATCCTGTGGCGGATAGTGTCGGCTTGAACAAGCAATCGGTTCAGCGAGCCAGCGAGAAGTTTTCTTCAATGTTAAAAGAACTTAGAAACTATAAGAAAGTCGTCACCAAGAATCCAAAGACTCCTCAAAGTAAAACATTTTTAGCCAGTGAAGACAAAATGGCTCGTGATTTTGTGAAGGCTTATGCGAAGAATGGCAATGTAACACTTACGAATACAGAAGTCGAAACAATGGTTCAACATCTTAAAACACATATGTATACGTTAAATACTCATGATTATGGAGACTAAAACTTCTGACCGACGCCGAAGCTGAAGTTCTGCTGGTAATCTTTATTCGTGGTGACCAGCGGAATGGCGTAGTCAAAGCGTAAAGGCCCCACACCTGGGATCGTCAAGCGAACGCCCGCCCCAATCGAAGCTCCATTACCATTACGAGCAAACAAGGTATTGACTTGACTTTCATTAAACAAGGTACCCGCATCCATAAAGCCTACGATGCGTAGGGTTTCCAGGAAGGCGACGTCTTTTAGCTTACCCCAAAGTGGGAACTTGGAACGCAGTTCAAGACTGGTAATCGCTTGCCCTGAACCAATCCCCAATCCACCTTCTTGGTAGCCTCGAACGGTAAAAGGTCCGCCTAAACGAAAGGCGTTAAAGTCGGGAATATCGTTAAATAAAGACGAAGACAACTGCCCGTTCCACGCCAAAGACAAGGTCTTGTTCAAGGCGATGTACTTACGCAAGTTGATGCTTGCCGTGCCGTAACTGTCGGCACCTAAGCCCAAGGTTCCGCCAACGGAAGCCGTGTTAAACCAGCCTGTTGTGGGATCGTAGCGGTTGTTACGGTTGTCAAAGGCAATTGTGGGGCCTAAGCTGACAAAGGTTCCGCCTTGGGAGAGTTCTCTGGCTCGTTCGGTGGGGCTAATATTAAAAAAGGCTAAATTGCTGTCACTACCGCCTTCACGAAGTGCCACGTTTTCAACTTTCAAACCCAAACTGGCGGAAACGTTGTTATAGCGTTGAATGGCTCGGGAAATGGTAGCACCCCCACCAATACGGCGTTCCAGAGCTAAGGGTATGTTGAAACTTTGCATATCACGACCAAACAGGTTGACGCTAAAGGCATTATCGGTGCCTGCTAAATACGGTGTTGACCAACCTAAGTCGATTTGATAGGTCGGCGTTCTCGCTTGGGTGCGGGTGTCTCGACCAATAACGCCTGAACCGATCCCGATTTGCGTGGTGAGGTTTTCGCCACGCCCTAAAAAGTTAGGATCGCTATAGCCGACGGATCCAAAGAAACCTGTCACGGTGTCAATTCCACCGCCTAAAGAAAAGGCACCTGAACGTTTTTCATCGACTTCAACGACCAAGTCATACTTTTCATGATGTTTCGCACTGGGCGTCAATACACGACGCACGTCGTCAAAAGCTTGCAAAGAAAACAGACGCTTTAAATCATCGTTCATGGTGGTGTCATTATAAACGTCGCCTGCTTTTAGCACCAAGTTTTTGGTCACGACAAAGTCTTTGGTTTTGCGGTTGCCCACCACTTTAATGCTGTCAATCACGCCTTCATCGACTTTTAATACCAGCGTGCCTTCAGGGGTGTCGCTAATATCGACGACTTTCGCCAAAATGTAGCCGTCGGTGACGTATTTTTTTTCAAGTTCAGCGATGCCTGCATTCAAGGCTTCAATGTTTTGAGGCAAACCGATTTGATCCGCAAAAATCTTTTCAATGTCGGCATCTGTTAAGACTTGGTTGCCTTTAATATCAATGCCTGTAACAGGCGAGTTTTCTTCCAGCGTGATGTAAATCACAATGCCGTCTTTGGTGGCTTTGGGAATCGCCTTCATTTGTTCGGTGAAGTAGCCTAGCTCATAAATGCGTCTCAAATCAGTTTGCAAGGCGGTTTTACTGTAGACGACTCCCGGACGCAGGGTCATCACATTACGCAGGCGAGCTTCATCGACCAGCGTATTGCCTTCAATGTACACATGATGCACCGTAATTGATTTGTCGTAATTGGGGACGCCCCCTTCAACGCCAGAGCCTTCATTGAGGGTTTTTTGAATCTCGGTCACCGTCGTTTGGGCAGTTCCAAGCGAAGGAGAAAAAAGGCAAGCCACCAAAAAAAGAAATGCCATTACAAAAGCACTATACCCCTTTAAATTAGGGATAGACCTTCGTATATAGGAGGCATTTTCAATCTGTTGCAATGAACTTCCCTCTAAAAATAGTATACACAGCTTAATTTTAACATAAAAAAACGAAGGCAATCAAAGAAAGATTCAATCTGTCTTTGATTTCACCTTTCAAGGGGACGAAAATCTTTGTTTAGTCTATAATAAAATGTGTTTTCTTTTACCGTAAGGGTTGTTATGATGAATAAATCCACTAATACCTCTCTGATTGAATCACCTCAACTGTGGAAAGTGCTGGCATTGTATCGATTTGTAACGCTTGAAAACTTGGACGCCCTTAAGGCAAGCCTGCAAGCTCGCTGTGATGAACTCCAGCTTTGTGGGACTTTACTGCTGGCATCTGAAGGTATTAACGGCACGATTGCAGGGGCTGAATCCGCCATGGCTGCTATTTTAGACGATTTAGAAACCCTTTTCGGCGTGAGCCAAGGCGAAGTCAAAAGCTCTTACGCTGAAGGGAAACCCTTTCGACGCATGAAAGTTCAGATTAAAAAAGAAATTGTCACCATGCGAACACCCAAAGCCACGCCTGCAGAAGTCGTCGGCACTTATGTGGAGCCTCAAGACTGGAATGCTTTGTTGGAAGACCCTGATGTCTTGGTGTTGGACACTCGCAATGAATATGAAATGACGATTGGCACCTTTAAAAATGCGGTGAATCCGCATATTTCAAGCTTTACGGAATTCGTGCCTTATGTGGAAAATCAGTTGGATCCCACGAAGACGAAAAAAATCGCCATGTTCTGCACAGGGGGTATTCGTTGCGAAAAGGCATCGAGCTTTATGCTGAATCAAGGCTTTGAAACGGTGTATCACCTCAAGGGGGGAATTCTCAAGTATTTGGAAGAAATCCCCCCTAAAGAAAGCTTGTGGGACGGTGCCTGCTTTGTCTTTGACCGTCGTGTTGCCGTAGGGCATGGCTTAGCGGAAGACGGCTACGAAATGTGCTTTAATTGCGGATGGCCTTTAAAGCGGGAAGACCGCCTGCTGGCGTCCTTTGAAAAGGGGGTGTCCTGCTTGCATTGCGTGGATCGCCTTACACCAGAATCCACGGCTCGCTTGCGGATGCGTCAACGCCAAAGCGATGCTGGTTTGTTTGAGTAAGACCATTCACAGGATTAAATGTCGTGTTGCCTTTTTGTTGTTGCTCGGTTTTTGATATGTTTATAGAAAGAAAAAGAAGAAAAAATTTAAGAGTTCACTCATTATTGATATATAGTGTTTTAAAGAGTTTTCCGTACAGTAGGATAGACGAGGAGCCTAGATTATTTTGTGAAGAAGTGTAGATAGACCTACATGACTGAACAAAATAATCGTAGCGACAAAGTATAGACACTGTAGGGGAAATTATTTAAAAAACGATATGATTGGTATGACCTTATATAACCCTATTCACTCAGAATGATTTTATACCATTTAAACGATTAAATGTCGCCTGGTGTCTTCGTTGTCGCTCGGGTTCTCGATTTGCTTATGTACGTTTGTGTACACCTCGCCCATCTGAGAGTCTAGGCTCCTAGAATCCACTTATACGATCTTCACTCGGTTAAATGATAATAATTAACCTTTTCCTTATTATAAAGGAAGCTCCAAAAAGGTCAACTTTTTTTTGAATGCTGAGTCATGTCGACAAAATCGGCTATCTGCGTGAGACGCTTAGATTTTTTACGTATTTATGGTACAATAAGCTCCAATACTCATAAAATTGACTGCTGGAGCAATACACACCATGATGCTAGGACTGCTTGAAAAACTATTCGGATCCGCCAATGAACGTAAAATCCGTAAAATTGAACACATCGTGGATGAAGTCGGCTCCTTTGAAGCAGAATTAAGCCGTTTAAGCGATGATGAATTGCGAGCCAAAACCGCGTTTTTTCAAGAAGAACTTCGCAACCGCCCCAAAGAAGCGGATCCTAAAGACGATTACAAAGCCGAGCAAGAACTGCTCGATACGATGTTGCCTGAAGCCTTTGCGGTGTGTCGTGAAGCGAGCAAACGTGTTTTGGGGATGCGTCATTATGATGTGCAGATCATCGGCGGTTATGTGCTTCACAAGGGCAATATCGCTGAAATGCGGACAGGGGAAGGGAAAACCCTTGTGGCGACCTTGCCTGTTTATTTGAACGCTCTGACGGGTAAAGGCGTGCATGTGGTCACCGTGAACGATTACCTCGCCAAGCGTGACAGCGAATGGATGGGGCAGTTGTATCGCTTTTTGGGCTTAAGCGTGGATTGCGTGCTTTCGAGCAATACAGGCTATCAACCACCGTTCATCAAAAAGCAAGCTTACGCCGCCGATATTACCTACGGCACGAACAACGAATTTGGCTTCGATTACCTGCGTGACAATATGGCAAACTCGCTGGATGCCATGACCCAACGTCCCTTTCACTACGCCGTGATTGACGAAGTCGACAGTATTTTGATTGATGAAGCTCGTACGCCCCTTATTATTAGTGGCAAGCTGGAACAATCGGCGGAAACCTATTTCACCATGGCGAAATTGGCGCCTTTGTTTGAGAAAGACAAGCATTTCACGTCGGATCCCAAGACCAAGAACGTCGTGTTGACCGATGAAGGCTTGGATCAAGCCGCTAACTTGCTCGGTTTAGACGATCTGTTCACCGAAAACTTGAGTCTGGCGCATCACTTGATTTCCGCCTTGAAGGCGAAGCACCTCTATAAACGAGATGTCGATTATGTCGTCCAAAACGATCAAGTCGTCATTGTCGATGAGTTCACCGGTCGCTTGATGGATGGGCGGCGTTGGAGCGACGGCTTGCACCAAGCCGTTGAAGCCAAGGAACAAGTCGAGATTCAAGACGAAACGCAAACCTTAGCTAGCATTACCTTTCAAAACTTGTTCCGCTTGTACCCCAAATTGTCGGGTATGACAGGCACCGCCATGACCGAAGAAAGCGAGTTTTCCAAAATTTATAACTTGGATGTCACCGCCATTCCCACCAATCGTAAGGACGTGCGTAAAGATTTGCCCGATCAAATTTTCAAAGGCGAAGCCATTAAATACCTGAAAGTGGCGGAATCCATTGCGATGCGTCATCGTGAAGGGCGTCCTGTGTTGGTCGGCACTACGACCATTGAGCAATCGGAATATGTGTCGCATCTCATTTCGGATGCCACGCCTCATGTGGACTACCTTAAAGGCAAGTCGGCTCGCTTTTTAGAGGTCTTGAACAATCACAAATTGCCCGATGCGATTACCGCCTTTACGCCCCTTTTTGCTAATTTAGACACGTTGACCTATGACGCTTGGCAAAGGGTTTTGGCTCCTTTTAAGGCGAGTTTAGAAGCGTCCTACGAAACCGCCAAATGGCTGGAAAATATGGAAGGTAGCGTCATTGCGATTGACCAAATCCGCAAAGGGATTCCGCATCATGTCTTAAACGCCAAGGCTCACGCCCAAGAAGCGTCGATTGTCGCTCAAGCAGGGCGTTTAGGAGCCGTCACCATTGCCACGAACATGGCAGGTCGAGGCACTGATATTCTGCTCGGTGGTAACCCCGAAGCCATGGTACGAGACGAGTTGACGGCGCAAGACATTGACTGGCAAAGTCTGAACGATGCCGACTTTAAAGCCAAAGTCGCCGAACGCCAACCGATTACAGATGCAGAGCGTCAAGCCGTGCTAGACTTGGGCGGATTGTACATTATTGGTAGCGAACGCCATGAAAGCCGTCGTATTGACAACCAGTTGCGAGGGCGTGCAGGTCGCCAAGGCGATCCTGGTACGACGCAGTTTTTCTTGTCGCTGGAAGATAGCTTGTTGCGTTTGTTTCCGTCTCAAATGGTGATGAATGCCATGACGGCGATGAACTTTGAAGAAAGCATTCCTTTGTCCGACAGGTTATTGAGTTCTTCGCTAGAAGTGGCTCAAAAGAAGGTGGAAGCCTACCATTTTGACATCCGCAAAAACGTTTTACAATATGACGATGTGTTGACGGAACAGCGTAAGCTCATTTACCGTCAACGCAAAAGCGTGCTAGAACTCGACGGCTTACGGGCTTCGATGTTCCACATGCTCGATAAAGTCATGGAGCGTTGCGTCAGTAGTACCTTGACGCTTGAGTTTGTGGCTGGCGGTCGAGATGCTGACACCCAACGAGCCTTAGAAGACGTTTACCAAGCCGCGGCAGAGATGATTCCCAATATACAGGCGGTGCTAAGCATCGAAGATCTTCACGATAAAGAGTTTCGTGAATTGATTGCCTTATTGCAAGCCAAAGCCAAGGAACTGTATGTGGATTTAGAAACGCAAATCGGCAACTTAATGGCACAACTCCAAGAAGAACATGGCGTGCAACTCAACGGGCAGGACGCTCTTCAACGTGCCGAATGGGAAGCCCAAGGGCTGAGCGAAGCGGTGATTGCCGAGCGTTTACACCCCTTGCGTCAAATGGAACGAGACATTACGCTTCAGGTGGTGGACGGTCGTTGGGTGGATTATCTCCACAATCTCGATATGTTGCGTGACGGCATTGGCTTGCGAGCCTATGGACAGAAGGATCCCTTGGTGGAATACAAGCGTGAAGCCTTTGAATTGTTCCAGCGTTTGATGTGGCAGATTCAAAACGATGTGGTGAGTCTCTTTTTCCGCAGTAAGATTCAAATTGATGTGCCTGTGACTGAAAACTTTGATGCGGAAGCCTTTGCACGAAATCACGGCATGGAAAAACAGTATGTGGAAGGCTCTGACGAAGAGATGGACGCTCAACAGATTGCTCCTGTAACGGCGGAAACCACAGGTGACTTGGCGTAAGTCAAAATACGAAAAGCCCTTGCATACATCTGATCTTTTAGCTATACTTTGTTTTTATCTTGAATATAGAAACAAGATAGCTTATGAACCCTTTCAAAAATAAGGCTTTTTTCTATGCTTATTAATAGTCCAACTTTTACCAAAATACCCACGCCGAAAGTGAAACTAGCTGATTTAGCAGAACGCATCAAGATATTAGAAAATAAAATCACTCTGCTTCAATCGGCAAAACCCAATCCTTCTATTACAGAAGCTATTAGAGCTGCTAACTTCATTTTAGACGACTTTAAAAAGACTTATGAAGAATTGAAAGCATAACAGAGCTAGTTTTCAATAGTCTTTAAAATTCAGTATATTATACTGATACCAATTAAACGATTAAATAGCGTCTGGCGTCTTCGTTGTCGCTACGATTCTCGATGTGCTTATGGTCGTCTCTGTACACCTCACCCATCTGCGAGTCTAGGCTCCTAGAATAGCCTACTGTACAGAAAACTCTAAACTTGGCTATAAGTCGTCAGCATGGCGTTAATCTCATCAAACGCCGATTCCACCATAGACGTATCTTTTTTCGTCAAGGTAATATGCCCCATTTTACGATTGGGACGCAATTCCTTCTTGCCGTACAAATGCACACTCAAACGAGGGTAACGGAACAACAACTCCTGCCAATTCGGCGAAGCCCCCTCCTTACTCCAGCGATTGCTCAACAAGTTCATTAAACCCACGGCCTTGACGTGCATTTCCGCATTGCCTAAGGGCATGCCTGTTAAGGCATTCACCTGCTGTTGATACTGGCTTACATGACAGGCTTCGATCGTGAAATGCCCCGAATTATGCGGGCGTGGGGCTAGCTCGTTTACCAGCAAGCTACCGTCTTCTAACTCAAAAAACTCGACGCATAAAATGCCGACGTAGTTAAGGGCTTTGACCAAACGCTTGGCAATATCTTCTGCTTGCAATAAGGTATGACCCTGCGTGTTTGGAGCAGGCATAAACGACATATTTAAGACGCCATTAACGTGCTGGTTTTCCACCAGCGGATAGTTCCGCCGAGACCCATCAATCCCACGAGCCATTAAAATAGACACCTCTCGCTTAAAGGGAATCAAATGTTCCACCAATAATGGGGCTTCAGGGGAACCTTCCAGTTCTTTCCACGCTTGTTTGAGTTCATCTAGCGTTGTGATGCGTCGTTGCCCCTTGCCGTCATAGCCAAAGCGAGTGGTTTTGACGATGCACGGTTGTTCGCCTAAGGTGAGAAAGGCGGTTTCCAGTTCACGTTTGTAATGCACCACCACATGGGGTGCTACCGCCATACCGTTAGCCACCAAAAAAGCACGTTCCAAGGCACGATTTTGACACACCGCAATCGCCTTGCTACTAGGGCGAACACGGCAACCCAGCGATTCTAAGGCGAGCAGGGTGGGAATGGGGACGGCTTCAAACTCAACGGTCACAGCATCGACGGTTTTGGCAAATTCGGCAAGGGCGGCTTCGTCGTCAAAGGGGGCGTGAATCACTTTGTCTGAAAGCCCTTTGGCGGGGGGCGTTTGTTCAGGCGTCCATAAGACGGTGGAATAGCCTCGTTGTTTAGCAGCCATCAAGAAGTAGCGTCCGAGTTGCCCACCACCAAGAACGCCGAGCGTGTGAAAACCAGGTAAAAGCACGTCTTCCCTTAGGTAGCAATGCAGTTCAAGCGATTCTTTTGAGCAGGTATGGGGCATCGCATTCTGGGGGTCTAAAATCGTGGCGAATTGCTCGTCGACCCATTTTTGGGCATCCGCTTGGCTATAGGTTTGTGTGGGGAGCGTGGATTTAATCATCATATTTTTAAGGAAACACCTTGTTCATCGGGAGATTATTTTAGTGGGTTTTATAGTATACCGTAAAAAGTATCAAAAAACATACACTTTGATGTAAAAGATCTACAAAAATTCAAAAATTTCCAATGTCATGGCAAGCGTAGGTAGCAATCTGTAAAGATGTCGCAGGCGGGGGGAACAGATTTAAAAGCGACTAGGTGGATTCTAGGCTCCTAGAATAGCCTACTGTACAGAAAACTCTAAACTTGGCTATACCAATTAAGACTGTTTCATCCCTTTATCCCCCTCTTTTGCAGAGGCTTTCATCATATTTTAAGTCTAGCCATTTTTCTTAAAACGGTTATACTTACAATTGTATATATTGTGAGGAATGAAATGTTTAAACTACAAAAAATCGTTTTCTTAAGTGCCTTATTGTCTTTTGGATGCTTGGTGTCCGCATGGGCATCCACCGCAACGGAACTCTTTGAAACAGGCGTCGAACTTTGGTATGGTAAAAAGCCGAAAGAAGCCATTTCTTACTTTGATCAAGCCATCGCCAAAGATCCGAAGTTCACCCGAGCCTACCTCTGCCGGGCAGGGGCTTATGAATCCTTAAACGACAATAACGCTGCCTTTCAAGATTATGACAAAGCGGTGAAAATCGCCCCCCATTACGCCAATGGATACGAATTACGAGGCTACCTGCATTACCGTTTGGGGCATTTCAAAGCCGCCGAAGGAGACTTGAATCAAGCCCATAAATGGTTTAAAAAAGTCAAAGACGATGATAGTGCCAAGCGTGTCGCCTATACGCAGGGCTTAATTGTCAAACGTTTGGCAACCGCAAAAGCAAAGGCTCAATATCAAAAACAAAATCCGTCAAAATAAATCTTCCTTTAACCCCATTATTAAACGCTGAAAGGATGCCCAAGATGATGAAACCCACACAGCATTTACTCTTATGGACGCTTGCCGTCTCCCTTGTGATGCCTTCCTTGGCATTTTCACAATCGCTAGAAATCTTCCTCCAAAAGGCGGATAACGCCTATAAAGCGGGGCATTTTATTCAAGCCATTGAAGCCTATGATCAAGCCCTGAAACTCAAGCCCAATGAAGCAGGCACTTACCTCTTAAGAGCCACAGCTTATTACCAGCTTAGTAATTTTTCTCAAGCCTTGGCGGATGCCAATCAAGCCCTAAAGTTCGGCAATAAAGATCCCAATACCTACTTATTTATTGCTGAAATTAAGGCGGATTCCAAGGATTATAGAGGGGCGATTGACGCTTTTAATACCGCTCAAAAGCTTGGGGCTAATCCGCAAGAATTGCATGTGCTTCGGGCGTATGCCTATGCATCTGCAGGGCAACCAGCCTTTGCCTTGAAAGACTTTAACGAAGCGATCGCCCTCATCCCTGAAGATGCCAGCCTTTTTTATGAACGAGCCAACGTGCAAGGCGTATTGAAAAATACTCAAGCGGCTTTAGCCGATTTTACGCAAGCCATTGCGTTGGATCCTGACTACTTAGAAGCCTATGACAATCGTGGTTTATTATATTCAGACTTAGGCAAGACGGATGAAGCCTTAAACGATTTTGACGCGGCTTTAGCCATTGACGATCAATACGCCAGTGCCTATTATAACCGTGCGAACACCTATTATGATTTAGAGCAAGATGCCAAAGCCGTTCAAGATTTTAACAATGCCTTGAGAGTCGATGCCAACAACGCCCAACTTTTCAAAGACGACAAAGCCGATATTTATCAAAACCGTGGTTTGGCTCATTACAATTTGAAAGATTACGAGATGGCGATCGCTGATTTTAGCCAATCGATTGAGCTGAATGCTGGTTTTGCCGATGCCTTTAGTAGTCGTGGTTTGGCGTATTACGCCAAGGGCGAAAATGACAAAGCTTTAGCCGATGCTCAAAAAGCCCTCGCTTTGGATGCCCAATACGCCGATGCGTATTATTTGAGAGCCTTAGTGAAGTCTGCCAAGCAAGACAAGGCAGGCACGTTCGGCGACTTAGACAAGGCGAAAGCCTTGTACTTGTCTCAACAGGATGCGAAGGGTCAGGCGAAGGTCGTGAAGGCGGAAGCCGAAATCAAGGCTCGCTTTGCGGAAAAGGGCTTGTAGAATCTAAATAGTGTTACTCGGTAGTTTGGATTGCTGTACCAAAGGTTGCCCTTTTGCTAAAATAAAGGTATGAATAATTTTTTCCCTTATTCGATCCAGAATATCGGGTTTTCGATTTTCATATGCCGTTTTTCTTGATGCTTGCTCCGCATTTGTTTCGGCAACTGTTTCTTGACGATAACGCGTAGCACTGCTTTGATATAGTGCCATAGTAGCCGGTGCACGATATGTTCCTCCGTGATAAAAGCCCTGTCTTAAGGGTGGGGTCGTAAGACTTGAGCTTGAAGCAGGTAAGCGTGAGGAAAAAGAAGGAGCAGGAAGTGAAACATTAAACATAGAAGACCTAATCAATTTTTAAATACTTTAATTATTATATCTCTCTTTTTATTTTTGAAAACATTTCTGATGAAATTGTTACAAATCGTTTATGCCTTGACCGCCCTTGTCTAAAGCTGTTAAACTAAGGGGATATTGATTGAAAAGGAAGATCCCCCTCATGGCACAAACGTCTCTATTCGCATCGCTGTTTCAAGAAGAAGTCGACTCCGCTAGCTATGAAAGTTTGAAGGCTCACCCCTTCGATGAAACCCCCTTCTTCGTGTTGGATTTAGAAACCACAGGCTTAAGTGCGAAAAAAAATAGCATCACCGAAATCACCGCCATTAAATACGTTAACGGTCGAGATATTGAGATGTTTAGCACATTGGTGAAACCACATGAATCCATACCGCAAGAAGTGGAAAGCCTTACAGGCATTAGCAATGAGCTGGTTG
>JBILSS010000149.1:0-4885 GCA_044371965.1 Vampirovibrionales bacterium | reverse complement strand
CTTTGTCCACCAAAACAATCACAGGGGTTTGGTAACGTTCTGCGAAGTTGAAGCAGTTGAAGCCATCTTCAAAGCACTCTTCCATGTCACCAGGAGACAAAACGATCTTGGGGAAGTCGCCGTGACCAATGTTCACCGCAAACAACAAGTCGCCTTGCTCACTACGAGTGGGCAAGCCTGTTGAAGGGCCTCCACGCATGTAGTTGAAAATAACGGTAGGCACTTCGTTCATGCCAGCCCAGCCGATGCCTTCTGCTTTCAAGCAGAAACCAGGTCCTGAAGTAGCTGTTGCCACTCGAGCCCCAGTAACGGCAGCTCCGTTTGCCATGTTGATCGACGCAATTTCATCTTCAGCTTGATAAACCACAATGCCGTATTCGCTATGCTGTTCCAAGTAAATACATTCATCAACCGCAGGGGTGATTGAATAGTAGGTTTGAAAACGCATACCCGCTTTAAGCTTACCAATACCACAGGCCGCCGCACCGTTCATTAATAAACGTGATTCAGCATCAGGCTTGTTGGGCTGTTCTTGCATTTGGTACTTAAAGTCTTGGGCATGAGCAATGGCTTTAATGGCTTCATACGCCTTAATGCCTGCTTTTAAGTTAATTGCGACTAATTTGGATTTTTTACCGTGGAATAAGCCTTTAAGGGCTTCTTCAAGGACATCCACACCCACGCCGTACAAAGCGAGAGACGCCGCTACGGAAATGGTGTTTTTGACAATCGCTAGTTTAGCCGCAGGTTTGCCTTCTTCTTCAGCAAGTTCACGGATGATACCTTCATAATCCAAAGGAAAAAGCTTGACGCTAGCATCCATTTCAAGCACTTCAGGCTTGGTCAAACCAGGATCATAAATCAACGCCCCTTCAGGCATAATTTCGTGGGCATGAATGACGGCAGTAGAGTCTTCAAAGGTCGCTAGCATATGAATGGGATCAATATGCGAACGCACGACATCGTGACTGGCACGAATTTGGAAGTAACTATGCTTCCCTTTAATATTAGAGTGATATTCACGCTTACCGTAGACCCAGAATCCAGCAACCGCCATTGCACGGGCAAATAAGGTTGCCGAAGAATCGACGCCACTACCTTGTGGGCCACCGATCATCCAGCTTGTTTCAGTTATTCGGCTCATAGAACAACATCCTTGGGCATTAAGCCACCGTCTTAAAATCCCAAATGGGGAAAGACACGTTTGTAACTGTCATAATAGGTTGGATGCCTGACTTTCTTTCATTTGCAAGAAGGCTCATTTAAGTAAGCAACAGACAAAATTCCTATGTTTAACAAATCTAGTGTAGCACAGCCTTAAAATAGAGCAAAGCTTTTTCTTGAAACCAACTCGATAAAGGGTTTACAAAATCCAACTTTACGTTTTGTTACATTTAGGCAATTTATTTCCACCAAGAGACTTTATTAGTTCACAGTTACATCCATTTTAGCAACGTGCTATCCTTTTTTAGCACAGGGACTTTTGGCATATGAATTCTATAAACAGCTTCATACAACCGAATAATTCCAACCTTTCTGGCAGAGGTTATGCTGGGATGTCCGTCGGGCAACCGATGTATATGAACAATTTGTCAGGCGGTTCATTGGGTTCAAGACCACAACAAGGTTACGGAACACCTCAATATCCTCAACAGTATCCACAACAGCAACAAGGGTATGGTGCTCAATATCCCCAACAGTACCCACAACAACAGAATTACAACACGCCTTACCAACAACCACAACAGGGATACGGTAACACGCCTGCTTACGGATCACCAGCCTTAGGCTTCCCTTACCCACCCCAAGCAACAGGTCCTTACAAAAGGACTAACATGCAACAGTTCGCTGAGCAAAACGGTACCAACAATGTTGCTTCGGACAATTACAATGGTAACGCCTTTATCTCCCAATTTGGGGACAATGCCTACCGTCAATCCTTTGCGATCAACCAAGGCACAGGTAACCTCCACCTACAACAGCTTGGCGGGGCTTACGGAGACAACACCTCTCAAATCGGAGCCTTCAACGGTAACTTCAATCACTTTGCTTATAACAACCAAGGTGGCAACCAGATTGATTACAGTAACCTTTATGGTAGAAACAATATTTCGACCTTTGCCAACGGCAACAGCTTTAACCAAGTCAACTTAAATAACGTTCAAAATGGCGTGCGTTACTTGACTTCAGGTAACACCAATTTAACCGTCGACAATTCACCCAACGCCAGCGTCTTAATTAGTGGAGACGATGATCAGTCATCCGCCTATTATGTCCGCATCGCCAATTCGTATGGGGCGAAGAAAAACTCCGTTATTATGAATATGGACGGTACCGACAGAGCCACCGTCGATTTGAGTGCGGCTCGTAACAACAGTGAGATTTTCTTGAACGGATCAGGTCGTTCCGCCACGATCAATACAAAAAACGGTATGAAAGACACGCTTTACATTGATGAAGGTACCATCGTCGATTATTCCAATATGGACGACTTTGACACGATTATTGTGAAAAACAGCGACGGCGGTTTGCGTACCTTCAAAGCAGGCGAAAGCAAAGGCAGAGGCTTTGTTTCACCCTTGTTGCAAGGCAGTGGCTTATACGCAGGGTCTAACCCTGGTGCGGTACAAATGAACTTACAAGGTTTATTTGGAAGCACTTATGACAACGTTCAAATGGGACAAGTCATCTCTACAGGTCAAAGTTACCAAGCGGTGAATTCGCAAAACCCTTATGCTCAATCCGCTGGCTACGCCCAAGCTCCACAAAGCTATATGGCTCCTACTCAAGGGTATGCCGCTCAAGCGCCACAGCCTTATGCGGTTCCACCCACACCACCTCAATACGGTGGCACACCTAACAATACCTATATGCAACAGCCTCAACCCACGGATTACGATCCCAGCAGTTTTGATGCTAACGCTATGATGGGGATGATGATGACCATGATGGCAAGCTACCTTTCCACGATGATCGATCCCAATAGCATGAACTATGCCATGCCTCAAGCGGGTGGTATGTCTGGGATTCAGATATTCCCTGATGATACCGAAGATAATACCGAAAACGTCTTTAGCTTCTAGTGCTTTATTTTTAAAAAGATGCTATAGTATCTAATGAAAAGAAAGATGATGTTTTTTGTCTTTACTTTTTGTATTATATGTTTGCTCTTTAGGAGTTTTGAAGTATGAATATCAAATTTTTAGGAATGGCATTAGTTTCTTTGGCGTTAGCCAGTTCTTTTGTCTTAAGTGGTTGTAATGAAGAGAAAGCCATGGAACCTACCACAACAGAACCTGTTGCGGTTGAAGAAATGGGTGCTGAAGAAGCGACGGCTCCAACGCCTGCAGGTGAAACACCTGTGGCTGAAGAAGAAGCCGCTGAGCATGGCGAACATAAAGAAAAAGAAGCCCACAGCTAGATTTATTCTTGAGTTTGAAGGCGTCGTCTATTAAAGACGACGCTTTTTGCTTCAAGGACTTCGCCTGATTCGTCCCCCTCGAACAGCTTTCTATAGAAAATACTAGGGGCTGTCTTCAAAAAGCCCATAATGGGTACTTTCTGTGTCAAAACAAGCCGTTTTTTCGTTATGTACGTCTATGTACACGCCTCAAAAGCCGTTTGTTTTTCCTTGAAATTCCACCATTCTTGACTATTTGAAGACAGCCCCTATATAATCATGCGAAACCAGACACTTTAAAGGGAGGGAAAAGACACATTAAACGTCCATGCTTTTCAAAGCAGGAGGCATCAAGCCTTCCTTCCACAAAATGGACTTGCTCACCGTCTGCTCCAAAATATCCCACGGTAATAACTCGTGTTCTGGACGCTCACGTTCCCCATACCACGCCGCACTAGGCACATCAATGCCTTCACGCTGAAGTTCCTTCATCGCACGATTCACATGCCCATGCGTTCCGCCCAACGCCGTAAACCGCTCTAAAAAGGGAGCCAAGCGTCTATCTCCACGACTCACCATGGCTTGAAAGGTGTCCCACTTAGGGGAAGAAGGTCTGAACTCGGCGTTGTGAACCACGCCTTTTTGTAAGATCGCCATACGTTTTTTCAAGTCGGCGGTCGACAAGCGAGGCATCCACTGAAAGGGCGTCCACGCCTTGGGGACAAAGGTCGAACAACCTAGCGACAATTTCAGTTGCGGATGAGCCTTATGCAAGGCTTTCACCAATTCAATGCTTTCTTCTAAGTGGGATTCCTCTTCATCAGGCAAGCCAATCATGTGATACAACTTCAAGCCCTTTAAACCCGATTTCGCCACCAGTTCCGCCGCATGAAAAATCGTTTCCTGCTTGAGGTTTTTATTGATGCGACGCCGTAACCACGGGGATCCACTTTCAATGGCAAGCGTCACATTCGTACTACCGCTATGAGCCAGCGTTTCGCAAATGGCAAGGGTCAATGTGTCGGCTCGTAAGGCACCAAAGCTCACACGCAGGTCGTCTTTCGTGCGAATGAAGTCGCAAAGCTCTTCAAAATCAGGGTGATCCGCAATCAACGCCCCCACAAGCCCAAGTTCGTTGGTGTATTGTAAGCCTTTTTCAACGGCTTGCTTTAAAGCCCCTAAGCCTGCGGGTCGAGCGGGCAAGGTTGAATAACTCGCCAAACAAAAACGGCATCGATGCGAACAGCCTCGCATGACTTCCACCAAGAAGCTTTTACCAAAAACGCTGGCTTCACTTAGAATCGGCAAGGTCGCCACATCAAAGTCCAAGCCTTGAAAGCTTTGACGCTTCACGGCTGGGGGGATGCCTGCTTCAGTAGGCGTCATGCTTAAAAGGGGGGCGTGACCCGACTCGTCTTTTTCGCAGTAGCTCACATCATAAAAGCATGGCACATACACGCCTTCAACGTCTTGAGCCAAGCGTTT
>JBILSS010000148.1:0-4889 GCA_044371965.1 Vampirovibrionales bacterium | reverse complement strand
TCTAAAGGACCCACTCGACTTTGCCAGCAAATTTCCCACGAATTGTTGGGGAAGAAGCGTTGCATCAGCATTTCACACGATTCACGGATCTGCGTCGGGTAAGGATCTCTATTCTTTTGGGCGTAGTCTTTGGGGATCCCGTGAGCCGAAAAGACGACGTGACGCCCTTCTACAGGCACATTCCACAGCTTTTCATCAAAGGCTTTTTGAATGGTCGATGCCACGGCTTCTAAAAACCGAGGTTCCTTATAATAGCTACACACCGTCGCCACATTAAGCGAATCCGCCAAGGGACGCCACTTGGATTGCCCCAACAATTGCGAAAACTCACGCAGGCTAGATCCTGTTGTTGCCAAGCAATAATGCGGATACAAGGGCATGAGCATCAAATGCGTGATGCCGTCCGCTTGGATTTGAGCGAGGGCTTCTTCCAAAAACGGATGCCAATATCGCATCGCTAAATACGTTTTAGGCGCCGAAAATCCTTTGGCTTCAAACGCAGGCGTGAGCTGTGCCTGCACCAACTGCATTTGTTCTTTCGTGAGCCGTAAAATAGGGGAGCCTCCGCCGATTTTGGCGTAATTTTCTTGGGCTTCTTTCTTGCGTTTACGAGACACTCGCCACGCAAAGAGATTCTGCACCCATTGAGGCACAGGCAGCTGAATAATGTCGTTGTCTTTAAAGAGGTTTTGCAAGAAGGGTTGGACGCTGGCTTGATCGTCGGGACCTCCGAGATTGAAGAAGAGTATCCCGATTTTGGCGTCGGGGGTGGGCAGGTCATAGGATTGGAAGGGTTTGACCAAGGGAATGGTCTGCAATGTTTTGGGCATGGGGGAGGCATCCTTTTTTTGAATGGGTTGTTTTATAACCGTCTTTAGCGTTTCCTGTACGGTTGACTATAAAACGATCATTGAACTTATAGAAAAAATCCTGTTAGTCGCCAGTCCCTTCTAAAGAAGCCTTCATCTCTTCAGGGACAAGTGCCAAAAGGGCATCGATTTGGGCGGCTTTTGCTTCAAAATCCTTGAACTTCGATTGCATGCCTTTCACGCCCTTAATGACGTCTCGTAATTTCATAACCGCCGCAATATTCGCCATCGCTTCTTTGTGAGGCAAGGCAGGGGAACCCAGCATAATCGCCCCAGCGTCAATGTCTCGCATGACCGCAGAACACGCCATGACAATGGCATTGTCGCCGATGTTGAGGTGATCCCCCACACCGACTTGCCCTGCGACGACCACGCCATTGCCGATTTTACAACTACCCGCAATCCCCACTTGCGACACAATTAAGCACTGTTCGCCAATGCGGTTATTATGCCCAATTTGCGTCAAATTATCAAGCTTCGTGCCTTTGCCGATGCGTGTTTCCGCCAACGTACCTCGATCGATACACGTACAGGCTCCCACTTCAACGTCATCTTCCAGCACCACATTGCCGATGCTGTTAATCCGTAAAATAGCGTCAAACCCTTCTTCAGTATTCGAGCTTTTCTTTTCGTGACGGGCTTCTTTGGGCGTGACATAGCTAAAGCCATCTGCTCCAATCACGGCGTTGGGTTGTAGGATGCAACGCTTGCCGAGTTCACAGCGATCCCCAATTCGGACGCCTGCATACAGAATCGACCCTGCCCCGATCTGAACATCCGCCCCGACCGTGACGTTGGCGTAAATCTGCACGCCGTCTTGGATGACGCTGTTTTCGCCAACAGATGCAAAGGCTCCAATGCGGACGTCTTCACCCAAGCGTGCAGTGGGGTGAACAAAGGCTTGAGGATGAATCCCTTCATCTAGGACGGCTCGACGTTCAAAGACATCCAGTAAAACGGCAAGTGCTACACGGCTTCTCGGCACAACGAGCAAGCCAATTTCACCCGCATCGATTTTGGCTTGAACGGCATCAGGAATGGGCAAGCTTTCTTCCACCAAGCCTAGTTTGGCTCCAGCCAAAAGGGCTTGCCACGCTCCTTCGCTGGCAATGTATGCCATTTGCGACGGGGCTTTCACCAAGGCAGGATGCACCAAGCCCGACACCAAAAGCGAGGCATTTCCTAAGACGGAAGCTCCGTCAATGCGGTGGGCAAGGGACTCTAGGGGGTATTCGGCTAGCACTTGGGTGGAGGTTAGGGTCATGGTAAGGGTATCCTTTTAATAGTATCCGCTATATAAAACGGTCTATGGTCTCTTCGTTGTCGCTACGATTTTTTTGTTTGGTTATGTAGGTCTGTCTACACGCCCGCACAAAAAAATCTAGGCTCCTAGAATAGCCTCATAGCCTGTTTCATCTATCGAACACTATAATAGGGATTAACCTTTTTAATTTAGCATAAAATACTCAAAAAAATGAAAAAACTTAATCTAAAGATAGACTTGCCTATTCAACAATCCTTGTAGTATAATTAAACGTGTAGTAAACTATGTGGGGATGCACGATGACTGTTGCACTTTACCCAGGCAGTTTTGATCCCGTCACAAAAGGTCATGAAGACTTGATTCGTCGCGGTGCTAGCCTGTTTGACTCACTCATCATCGCTGTGGCACATAATCCTGCAAAGCCCAATAGTTTATTCACGCCCGAAGTCCGTATGATCATGCTGAATGAAAGTATCGTCAAAATGGGACTTCAAAACGTCACGGTCACATCTTTTACAGGGTTAACCGTGCATTTTGCTAAATCCGTTGGTGCGGATTGTTTGATTCGAGGTTTGAGAGTGATTTCAGATTTTGAATACGAATGTTCCATGTACCAAGCCAATGCTAAAATTAACCCTCACTTGGATACCTTCTTTATGATGCCTTCCCTAGAGTTCCAATTCTTATCCTCTCGCTTGGTGAGAGAACTAGCTAGCCATCATGAACCTGTCGGTACCTACGTTTCCGCCCATGTCGCCCAAGCCTTACACACTGTTTACAATTCTTAACCCCATAGGGATTCCCTATTTTACGCTTTTGAAAGGAGATGATTTTTTAAATGAGCAACTTTATTAAAATTTTAGACCACATGGAAGATCTCCTTTTAGGTAGCCCGACCATTCCCCTAACGCCTTGGGTAATGGTGAATGCGGACAAGCTTTTGCCCTTGATGGACCGTTTGCGTGAGCATTTGCCGCAAGCCATTCAAGACGCTCAAGACATGATGAACGATCAAAATATTCTCATCGAAGAAGCTCGTCAAAAAGCCATTGCCTTGCTTCAAAATGCCGAAAAAGAAAAACAACATATTTTATCGGAAGCGTCTTTAATGCAAGCCATTCAAGAAGAAGCTCAGCGTATTCGTTCGCAAATGATTGCGGAACTCAATACCCTAAAGCAAGACACGTTGGCGGAATGTGAAGCCTTGCGTCACACGGCACAAGAAGAAGCAACCATGATTCGTTATTCAGCGAAAACCTATGCCGCTGAACTGTTAAGCACTATGGAAACACGCTTGGGGGACTTGCATGAACAAGTGCGTTTGGGAGCCTCCCAACTCAATGAAGAACGTGCGAATGTGCCTGTGCAACAACGCTTGTTGGCTCAACAGAATGTGGCGAATCGGCATCCGCAAGTGAGCCGTCCTACGGTGAAGCGTCAGCCTCGACCGAAAGTGGCGAGCCAGCAATTGCCTTTGATGCCTCAACAGAGCAGTCAAGAAGAGCAGATCGAAATGGCGATGAATCTCATTCAACAGGGTAATACTCGTCGCTAAACTCTCGACTTGACTCCTGTATTGTTTAGGTGACCAATCTCATATTTAAAACGGCTATGCAGACTGCGAGCATGTTCTTCCATTCTTGTTTTAAAAGTGGGATCTTTCATCATTTCATGTCCTCCCCGCCTGATTTCTTCCATGGCACGGTTGACCAAGGTGCGGATTAAGTTCTTGGGTAAAAAACGCACATGATAGACTTCTTTACAGGTGGCTAAAATAATTTCCGCCAATCGAGGGTTGTTGGGTAAGAAAGAACGGCACATCGCCGAAGCATCAACAGGCATGGGGGGTATCCTTATGTTTTGTTTTAGAGTGGAAAGGTGTAATCGTCATCCTGAGTGTAACGAAGGATCCCCTTAGTCCTTGCGGTTTACAGCTTGGGAGATGTTTCGCTATGCTCAACATGACAATTCTTTATTGTGGCAGAGCCTTCTATACCTGTTTCGGACGTTCACACCCAAAGCTACAATACGTCGTAACCTTTTGTTACAAGGGTATTTTTCCTTAAAGCAAAACAGGATGCTCGTGAAAGCATCCTGTTCAGCTTAATTAAAATTCAAAACCTAGCTAAACCAAGTGGTTGAACTGTTCGCATTACCTATGTTGTTAGGAACAATAGACGTAACAGGTGTTGCTGCTGTACCTACACCATAAGTGGCATTAAAAGGTGATGGTGTTGTACCTGTACCTGCTTGGTACAATTCGTTACCCGCCCAAATACGGCCGTCGCCACCCAAAAAGACACTAACAGGACCGTTTGCAGAAGTGGCAGAACCACCACTGGTTGAGGAACCATCAGGATCGACGGTAAAGCCAATAACACCAACACCATTACCTAATGTGTCGGCAAAACTGTCGGTCAAAACAAACGCAATTTGAGCCCCATTTTGTAATGCGATACTTGCAGTGGTGCCTCCACCATTACCACCCGTGCCTAATCTGGCATAGTTAAGGGTGTCTCTTAATGTCTGAGCACTGGTTGCACGAGGGACGTTACCATTGTTGTTCGCACGAACGGCTTGATAGGCTTCGGAAATCATACCAAATGCTTCACGACCAATGGCACGTGAACTGGATTCACCGACGGCGGTTAAGACTTTAGGAATGGCAAATGCGGCAATTAAGCCCAACACTGCCAAAGAAACGAGTAATTCTGAAAGGGTAAAACCCTGAAGTGAACGATTGTTCATAGATTCCT
>JBILSS010000001.1:0-49762 GCA_044371965.1 Vampirovibrionales bacterium | reverse complement strand
GCCGCTAAAGAAAACAAAGCCTTGCAGCGTCAAGGTGGTCTCAAAGGACTTACAAATGGCACAAAATCAGAGGAAAAATTTTCCCAGTTCGTCCAAAATTTAGGAGATGCTATTGCAAAAAATGCCCCACCAAACGCTTCTGTGCGAGAAAAGAAAGCATTCGTTGAACGTCTTGGACGACCTGTACTAGACGCTTGGGAGAATCTTATAAAAACTGACCCAGGTTCAGATTTAACAGGTTTCTTGGAGTATAATCCAGCAGACAATAGAGCTGCTTTTTTTATTCTACATCCAGATTTTCCATTAATTAGCGACCCTAGTGTAGCCCCCCCAGATATTCGCTTAAATGCTATACTGCGTTCGACTGCCCCTGAACTAGATCTTAGTCAGAACCCATTTCCCCTTCTTAAGGAAGAACCTTTGAATGGAAACCCTAAATCCATTTTAACAATTGTCCAAACTTTAAAAGACGCTAAAGCTTGGAGTGATCGGTTAACAGAAGCTTTACGCCCTAAACCCGAAAAAGCAGTTTCCCCTCCAAGTGGACGTCCTCCAGGAGGCTGGTTTTCCTAAGCCTATTATTGAGCTTAATAAACGAAAAGGGAAGGTTTAAACCTTCCCTTTAAGCTATGTGAAATCCATATCGAAAATATCCTACAAAGAAGGTGTTTTTCCGTCCAAGCTATGATACACTAATGAAAAGTAAGGTAGACTTGCATAAGTCTGTTAATCGCATTATGTCTAGCAAGGATCTATCTTTATGCAAACTTCATCTATTTTGGACAAAAAGGAGCCTGTCATGGTTGCTCAAGAAACCATCGTCACTGATTTTATCACCGAATATGACCTTTACCTCTTGCGTGAAGGCAAACACCTTCAAATGTACACGAAACTAGGCGCACATTTGTCTCAAGATGCCAACGGTACCCAAGGCGTGCATTTCTGCGTTTGGGCCCCCAATGCCCAAAGCGTCGCTATTATCGGCGATTTTAATGGCTGGAACACGCAATCGCATTTTATGCACAATTTTAAAGAATCAGGCTACTGGGTGGGCTTTGTACCTCATCTCAAAGCAGGTGAAACCTATAAATACTACATGCAGTCTTCCGCAACCTTTTACGAAGTCGAAAAAGCAGACCCTATGGGATTCTATGCCGAAGAACGCCCTTGTACAGGTTCCAAAGTGTGGGATGTCGACGCCTATCAGTGGAATGACAAGGAATGGATGAGCTATCGTGGAGCGAAACCGTCCACCGAAAGCCCTGTGTCGATTTATGAATGCCACCTCGGTTCTTGGATGAAAATCCCCGAAGAAAACAACCGCTGGCTCACTTATGTGGAAATGGCAGACAAACTCGTTGAATACGTGCGTTCCATGAATTACACCCATGTGGAATTGATGCCGATTGCGGAACATCCTTATGATTTGTCATGGGGCTACCAAACCGTGGGCTATTTCGCCCCCACCAGTCGTTTTGGCAATCCCGATGAGTTTAAATACTTGGTGGATAAATTTCACCAAAACGGCATTGGCGTTTTAGTCGATTGGGTGCCTGCTCACTTCCCCAAAGACTTGCACGGCTTAGACTTTTTTGACGGTACGCATTTGTACGAACATAGCGATGCCCGCAAACGTGAGCATAAAGATTGGGGTACCGACATTTTCAATTACGGACGCTGGGAAGTGCGTAATTTCTTGATTTCAAATGCCCTCTTTTGGCTCGACAAATACCACATCGATGGGTTGCGTGTCGATGCCGTGGCTTCCATGCTGTACTTGGATTATTCTCGAGAAGACGGCGAGTGGGAACCCAACATTTACGGCGGTCGTGAAAACCTAGATGCTATCTATTTCTTGCGTGATTTAAATGATGCCGTGCATCATTGCTTCCCCGATGTCTTGATGTTCGCCGAAGAATCCACCAGCTGGGGCGGTGTCACCAAACCCACTAGCGAAGGCGGTTTAGGCTTTGACTATAAGTGGGACATGGGCTGGATGCACGACACCCTTGAATACTTTAGTAAAGACCCGATTCACCGTAAGTATCATCAAAACGGCATTACCTTCCGTGGTTTGTACATGTTTAGCGAAAACTTCTGCTTGCCCCTCAGCCATGATGAAGTGGTACACGGCAAACAAGCGATTTTGTCCAAAATGCCAGGGGATATGTGGCAACAATTCGCCAACGCTCGTGCGTTGTACGCTTACCAGTGGGCTCAACCTGGGAAGAAGCTCCTGTTTATGGGATGCGACATCGGGCAGTGGAACGAGTGGAACTCCCAAGAAAGTGTCGATTGGCATTTGACGCAGTGGGAAAGCCATGCAGGGATTCAGCATCTCATTCGGGATCTAAACGCCTTGTATCGTAACGAACCCGCCTTGCATCAGCAAGACACCAATGCCGAAGGCTTTTACATGATTGATTGCCAAGACAACGAAAATAGTGTGATGGCGTTTATGCGTCGTGGGCATTTTGAAGCCGATGATGTCGTGGTGGTCTGTAATTTTACGCCAACCACGCAGTATAACTATCGTGTGGGTGTGCCGTATGCAGGTCAGTACGTGGAACTGTTGAACACCGACAATGAAACGTACGGCGGTTCAGGACAGTTAAACGCAGGCGACGTTTGGACGCAAGACGTAGGCTTCCACGGGCATGCCCAAAGCCTCGATTTGACCTTGCCTCCTTTAGGCGTCACATTTTTAAAGCGAGCCTAGAAAGTTTGATTCATGGCGGTTCACAAAGATTTAAAGCTCACGCCAAGCGTTCAAGCTCAACGCAAAGAACGTCTTTCGGCGTGGGTGTCTTCCCCTCAATTTAAGACGGAACAGAATTGCTCCTACCGCCTGGATGGCGTGCATCCCACGAGCAAAGAAAAGATACTGGTCAAACAGTATCGAAATGGGACGTATACCCTTCAAACGCAAAGCGATGCCTGCCTCGTGGATGCCTTGGGCGTCTTGGGTTTGAAGTCGACGATTGAAGCGTCTTTAGCACATACGGCGTATTTCCCTTATGGGGCGGATGAAAGCGGTAAAGGCGATTATTTCGGACCTCTCGTCACCGCCTGTGTTCAGGTGAAAGAAAGCCAATTACCGATTTTAAAACGGCTCGGTATCACCGATTCCAAAGCCATGACGGACATGAAAATTAAAGAAGTCGCTCCTCAGCTCGTAGAAGCCTTAGGCATTGAGCAGGTGGCGTTTTTGGTCTTGATGCCTGAAGGCTATAACCGTCAATACGATGCCTTAAAAGCTCAAGGCAAGCACTTGAATCATTTGCTTGCAATGATGCACGCCAAAACCGTGGCAGGCTTAATGCAAAAACAAGGGACGCTCATCGACGCCCCTTGCTTAATGGTGGATCAATTTACGCAAGGCCCGCACCTGCTGGATGCCTTGAAGGAAGTCGCCCCACACGTGAAAGTGTCGCAATCGACGAAGGCGGAGTTGTCGCATCCTGCAGTGGCGGCAGCTTCTGTGGTGGCTCGTTACAAGTTTTTGCAGAGCATGGCACAGTTGAGGGAGCAATCAGGCTATGATTTGCCGTTGGGGGCGAGTGCGAAAGTCGTTGCCATGGGCAAGCGAGTCTTCAGAGCCGAAGGCTACGAAGGCTTGCGAAAGGTCGTCAAGCTCCACTTCAAAACAACGATCGAGGTTACGCAGTAAACGTGATATAGTGTTTAATTGGTATTAGCTATATAAACAGTTAAGCCAAGAGACCTTGCAACTGCTCTTCCAGCAGGCGGAGCTGTTGATTAACTTCATCCAGCAAATGCTTGTTTTTCGACACCACCTCTTCACTGGCACGAGCCAAAAACTGCGGATTGTTCAGCATCCCCAAGAGCTTTTGTTGCTCCTTGCTTAAGGTCGCTTCTTGCTTCTTTAAGCGAGCCACTTCTTGTTCCACATCAATCAAGCCCGCCAACGGCACCATAATCTTACAATGCCCCACCACACCTGTGGCGACTTGTTCAGGCTTTTGCGTGATCTGGCGTTCAATGGTAAGTTTCCCCAACGCCACAAAGTGACGCAAAGTCTCTTGCGTGCGTTGAAGCACACGGTAATCCTGTCCTTCAGACGCTTCAAACAAGGCATCGACCGGCTTAGAAGGAGGCACATTGTACTGCTGGCGGATCTGCCTCAACGCACGCACCACCCCGAGCAAAAAGCTCACTTCTTCATTGAGATTGCTATTGTGGTAATAGAGGTTTGCCTGTTGCGGAAACGCCGAAACACTAATACTGATGCCTTTTTTCAAGGGCAAGCGTTGCCACAAAGCTTCCGTGATATACGGCATAATGGGATGCAAGAGCTTCAAAATACCTTCCAACAACTGGTGCAAAATCAAGCGAGTGTTCGCTTTAAGGGCTTCATCTTCACTTTTCATGGGGGCTTTAGCGTATTCAATGTACCAATCGCAGAACTGGTACCACACAAAATCAAGCATGAGTTGGGCGTATTCGCCTAAGCGATGCTCACTTAGCATACGGTTGGCTTCACGCACGACAAACTCATAACGCCCCAAAATCCAACGATCCATGTCGCTAAGCAAGGCGGTGTCGAGTTCGCTAGCGATTTCGCCCGATTCCAAATGCATCAGCACAAAACGAGACGCATTCCACAATTTATTGCTAAAGAGTTTGCCTTGCTCAAGCTTGTCTTTCGAAAGCTTAATATCTTGACCGCCGTAGGTGATGAGGTTAATGAGGGCAAAGCGAAAACCGTCGCAACCATTTTCGTCAATCACCACAACAGGATCAATCGTATTACCTTTGGATTTGGACATTTTCTGCCCTTTTTCGTCTCGAATTAAGCCGTGAATATACACGGTTTCAAACGGCGATTTCCCCGTCATTTGATGTCCAAACATCGTCATGCGAGCCACCCAAAAGAAGATAATATCAAAGCCTGTCACCAACATCGACGTAGGATAAAAATCCTTAAAATCTTGAGCATTTTCATCGGGCCAGCCCATGGTGCTAAAGGGCCATAAGCCTGACGAAAACCACGTATCCAGCACATCGGGATCTTGGCTCCAGTTTTCAGCATCCACAGGAGCCGTTTCACCGACGTAGATTTCACCGCTCGTATTGTGGTGCCACGCAGGGATGCGATGTCCCCATAACAATTGACGAGAAATACACCAGTCATTGATGTTGTTCATCCACCGCAAGTATTCCTTGCCCCAGCGTTCAGGCACATAATGCAGTTCGCCCTTCTCATAAGCGTCTAAACAGGCTTGAGCAAGGGGCTTGGTGTTGACAAACCATTGCTTCGACAAAAGCGGTTCGATGACTTCGCCACTACGTTGGGCGCGTCCGACACGGTGGGCATGCGGATTTTTGGCTCGTAGGTAGCCTTGCCCTTCAAGCAGATGTTCGACTTGTTCACGCACCTTCCAGCGATCCAAGCCGTGCAAGGCTTGCGGGATGAAGTCCAGCGGAAGCAATTCGGCTTTGTCATTAAAAATACGCAAAGGCGTCAACTGATGACGAGAGCCGACTTCAAAGTCATTGGGATCGTGGGCTGGCGTGATTTTTAACGCCCCTGTACCAAACTCAATTTCCACATAATCGTCCCCAATCACAGGGATCTTGCGTCCTGTAAGAGGCAATAAAACGGTCTGCCCGATGTATTTTGCGTAACGTTCATCTTTCGGATTCACGGCAACCGCCACGTCTCCAAAGAGCGTTTCAGGGCGAGTGGTTGCCACAATCAGTTCACCGCCACCGTGCGTGAGTGGGTAAGCAATATGCCACAAGTAGCCTTCTTCATCGGTGTAATCGGTTTCAATATCCGAAATTGCCGATTGCGTGGCAGGATCCCAATTCACGATGCGTTCGCCTCGATAGATCAAGCCGTCCTTATATAAGTCCACAAAGGTTTTGCGGACGGCATCACTCAAGCCTTCATCCAGCGTGAAGCGAGACCGTGACCAATCGGGTGAAATCCCCAAGCGTTGAAACTGCGTTTTGATATTGACTTGGCAAGCATTTGCCCAGTCCCACACCTTTTCAATAAAGTCTTCACGACTCAAGTCATGTCGCAAGGTGCCTTTGGGAAAGCCTTCGACGTCACCAGCCTTCAAACGACGCTCCACAATCGATTGTGTGGCAATGCCTGCGTGATCCATCCCTGGCATCCACAAGGTGCGGTGTCCTAGCATACGATGCCAACGGGTAAACACATCTTGAATGGTGTTGTCCAACGCGTGACCCATGTGCAGGTTGCCTGTGACATTCGGGGGCGGAATAACCATACTAAAGTGAGGAATACTCGATTTGTCTTCAGGTGTAGACTGCCCTTGGGCGTCAAACCAAGCGTTTAGGGCGACATCAGGTTCAAAGAGGTTCTGCTCCAACCAAAACGCATAGCAGGTGGATTCAATGGTGTGGGGTTGATACGCAGTCGGCAAGGCATCTTGGGGAAATGAGTTTGGATGAGGCATGGGGGAGTCTCTCTACATAATTTTTCAGGGCTTTTTCTGTAAGCTCGTACATTTGTATTTCGTCTATTATCACACAAATAAGGGATAAATGTAACAAAAAAGGTCGAGAAACGCCTTTTCTGTTACGATAGCTTCACATTTTTGTCACGTCCTGCATGTTTGCCGTATAATGAGGATTGTATTTGTAAAAGAAACCCTTTCTATAAGGTTCTTCGCCGTCACACCTCAAAAAACCGTTGATGTGCGTCCTTGTAGAATCCCTCTTTTCGTTATGGTGACCTTCGGTTACTTAAGTTTACCCCTCCCAACCCATTTGCGTTTTGCTTGTAAATGGATTCAATTAAAAAAGGAAACCCATTATGGCGACTCCTTCTGTCGGAACCCCTGTAAGTGAAAATATCACATCTTCTGAAAACTTAGGTGTTTACTTGCGTAATGAAAGCAGTACCCCTGCTTCCGCTCAAAAAGAACTCGATGTACTTTGGTCTCAAACGACGGACACGCAAGTGCTTGCCGATATTAAAGAAGAGCATCATCCTTTATTGACCTTTGTGGCAGGATTGCTCACGGGTTTAATTTTGACGACCTTGTTCTTTTGGGTCTTTAATTCACGCCCCCAAACCCCTGCGATGGATGCCGTTAGTCAAGCTGTCGTTCAAGAAACGGTTAAAGATGCCCCTAAAACTGTTACGGCTCCTCAAAAGGTAGAAAATACCTCTCCTAACGTCAATGCGGAACCCACCGCAGAACCCACGGCGGATAAAGCGGTGAAAGCGACGATGTACAGCGTAAAAAGTGGCGATACCTTAGGTGGGATTGCTCACAAGTTTTATGGATCCTATTCGCCTGATTATGTGGCTCGTTTGAAAAAAGCGAATAATTTGAAGGGCGATGCCTTGAAGTTGGATCAAGAACTCGTGATTCCGCCTAAAAACTACTAGGTTTTTTAGATTTTTTGCTCCATTTTTAGCTGTTTGCTGTCATGTTGAGCATGGCGAAACATCTCCCAAGATTGAAACCGCAAGAGCTAGGGAGATCCTTCGTTTTACTCAGGATGACGATTCAAGCTTTACAAAGCTTGAATCAGCACCTGCACAGAAGGAGCTTGATGCGTGGCGTCATGCAAGGCTTGGGGCGTTAAACCCTTCAATGCCTTGCCTAAGCTCACCGCTTGGGTTTCAGTCAGGGCGACAGGAGCAGGGACTTGAGCGTCTCGGCATTGCTTCAAGATCTCAAAACCATTACCGCCTTCGGCTAAATAGGTATTCACACTCACCCGAAACGTTTTAGACGCATCAAGCGGAAGCCCTGTACGAGCATCCAAGACCGCTTGAACTCGCTTGCCCACGGGTGCCTTGGGATTCACCACCGCAACGATGCCTGAAAAATGTAGGTAGCCTCCCCAATTGGGTTCGGTGTCGACTTGGCTATAGCCTTTTTCAAGCACGGCTTGTAATTGAGCTTTGCTTAAGGTCAGTGTTACCATGGCATTGTCAAAGGGCAATATCTGCAAGATGTCTCGTTGCGTTAATACGCTGGGGGAAATGATGCGGTTGCCTCGAATGCCGCCGCTATTGAGGATCACGACATCCGTTTTAAGGTAGCGACGCAGGATTTCCGCAATTTGTTGAGCCGTAGGACTGTACACGCCTCGAATAGTGTCTTGGTTGACGTTCCATGTAACAGGGAGCATTCCCACAAGCTCATCCAAACTCGCTAAACGAGCGGGCGTTTTTTCGAGGATTTTCGCTTTAAACGCCTTGTCTTCAGGGAAGTCGGCAGGGGTTAAGGCGGTGACTTCATAATGCCATTCCGCAATGGGGCTGAGCTTTATTTTGGAGCGTTTGTACAAAGCACTCATGGGTTGAAAGTTCAGTTGCAAATGCCCCACGGTTCGAGCATCGCTGTCGAGTTTGATAATCGGCACGCCGTTAATCACCTGCAAAAGCTGGTGATGATCATGCCCACCGAGGATGACATCAATATTCGGCACGCTTTGAGCCAAACGTCTGTCTTCAGCGATATTGAGGTGCGTTAAGGCGATCACGGCATCAGGTTTTTCGGTTTTTATCCATTGCGGCAAAAGGGTCTTTGCGGTTTCGATGGGATCTTTAATCGTGACATAGCCCGCAACGTTATTGAGTTGAGTCGTTTCAGTCGTCAACAAACCAAAGATGAGGATCCGCTTGCCTGCTTGTTCAAGGATGGTGTACGGCTTGATTTGGCTTGGTGAAAGCGTCGCATTCGGCAGAATCTGCACATTCGCCGCCAACCAAGGAAATTGAGACACCTTTAAGGCATTGGCTAAGCCTTGTTCACCAAAATCAAACTCGTGATTACCTAAAGTCGCCACTTTGATACCAAGGGCGTTCAAGCCTTGCACCATGTGCAAGCCCTTGGTGAGTTGGCTGTCACTAGAAGGAGACAATAAATCGCCAGCGAACAGCACATCGGTTTTGGGGAAGCGTTCGTGCAAGCGAGTCAAATAGGTGGACAATCGACTTAAGGAGCCTGTTTTTTCTGTGGGGTAGGGCTTCCATTCATAGACATCGTTAATGGCGACAAAGTTCACGCAAGTTTGGGGGGCGGGGCAATGAAACTTGGGCGTATTTTCCACGGCAAAGGCGGATGAAAGGCTATTCATTACGAATAGGAGGCTAAGCGTCAACGTCAATAAAATGTTTTTAAGCATGAGTGGGTTTGTCCTTTATCATCTAGCGAACACTATAATTTCACTTATACCACAGAAAAAAGACAAAAAAAAGGATGATATTAAAATCATCCTGAGTGAATAGGGTAATGATATAGGGTCAAATCAAAAAATAAATCATTTATTTGATATGAACTTATTGTATCAGCTTCACTCAAAATATGAGTCATTTATATGTTGATTAACCTATTGGATGCTTAAATTGTTACATTTGAACCCAAGTTAGAAGGCGTTAAAAAACCTATAAACCTTTGCAAATAAAGGAATAAATCCCCTTTTGCAGAAGCATTTTAAGCCCTTGTAATAAATGCCTGTTACTGTAACAAAATAGCGTTTTCCTGATGCAGGATGCGTCCATTTGAACATGGATGACTCTGTCTCTTCTGTCGGATGAAACGCTTCTACTTCTAAATGAAAGCCCTTCCCTAAAGGGAGCAGGCAAGGCATCCAGCCACGCACGGCGTGGGCTTGGCGTTGTAGAACGTCAAGCGGAGAATGGGGATTCAACACCACTTGCGTAATCTGTGCCAAGCGGTGATGCGACGCTCCCCAAACGGATTGCTCGCTCGCCGTTTGGTAAAACGCTTCTAATCCGACAGCGTTCACTTGGGTGATGACGTCTTCAAAAAGTGAGGGAATCGCTTCTAAGGTGCGAGCCTGTAAGTCTAGCCCTGACATTCCCTCATCAATTGGCACAACGTGTTGTGCCAAGATCTTACCTTCATCAATGCCTGCCACCACATGATGCAAGGTGAGTCCGCTTTGTGATTCCCCTGCTAAAATACAGGCGATATAAGGATTCACCCCTCGATGAGCAGGCAATAAAGATGGATGCACGTTCCACACCTTAATCGGAGCCAAAGCGTCCAGCGTGTGCGGTGTCAAAATCTCTCCCCAAGACGCCAAAAGCAGTACATCGGGCTGAAGGACGTTTTGAAGATGATCCAAAACAGCAGGGTCTTGAATGCCTTGGGGGCATTGAATGAAGGAAATCCCAGCGTCATGCCACTGAGGCATGGCGTGTTCATGCACGTCGGTGAGCATCCCCACGATTTGGAGGCGTTCGGCGTGATGAGCCACGAGCAAGGGCTTCATTAACGCATGAAGCATTCGACCTTTTCCGACCACACAAACCTTCAAGTCGCTTTCCTAACTAGATGCCTTAATTTTAGATCGTATAGTATTTTAATAATCAACCATAGACCGTTTTATATAGTGTTTTAAAGAGTTTTCCGTACAGTAGGCTAGACGAGGAGCCTAGATTATTTTGTGAAGAAGTGTAGATAGACTTACATGACTGAACAAAATAATCGTAGCGACAAAGTATAGACACTGTAGGGGAAATTATTTAAAACACTATATAGCGGAAGCTATAGGAGGAGGTGTCCCCATACTGGCATCTGGTGCTATTGTAGCAGAAGAAGGCATGCCTGTGTTTGCAGTTGTTGCATTGCCACTACTTAAGAAAATATCCACGGTTAAAGTTAAGACCAAAGGGGTATTGGCTTTCTTGGAGGGATTTAAAGGAACAGGCGTGGTGACTTCGGGCGTTTCTCCTGGGGATGCGCCTGAAGCAACCACACTCGCTGCGGTTGAAATCGACGGTTTGGAGGTGGAAGCTCCTGAAAGGGCTGGAGCAGGCACGTTTCTAAATAATAGAACACTGGGAGCTTCGGCATCGACTTTAAACTCCAAGCCCTTAATCCCGACCAAAGGCGAATGAATCGCTAGTTTTCTCACAAAATTAACGAGTCCTAAATAAGAACCACGTACATCAATTTTATAGGTGTATTGTTCTGCAGACACATTCAATTTCAATTGCTCAAGTTCTGGGGCAGGAAAGGGCGTGACTTCTGCACTAAAGATGTTTTTCATCGCCCCTGCTTGAGCAGGCGGAGCCGCGGGCATTCCTGTCGCCGCCGTTGGCGTAGTACCCAACACTTGTTCCACATGAAAAATCGAGACTTGATGATGCGGTTCAGGTAGATTAAGGGGATCTGCACTTAGCCCTTCTAATTCTTTCAAGAAGTTAAACATCTTGACGGAAGCAATTTCACCAGGTGAAATACTGAGTAGATCCGTCGTATTTGGATCGGCTTCATCTTTAAGTTGCACCAATAAAACATTAAGGGCTTCTTTGTCTTTGAGTTCTTGTTGCTTGGTTTCAATGTCTTTTTCAATTTGCGTTGCAGAAGCCAGTACGGACGTAAATAAGACATTAAAGGCAAGCACTAAAATCACCAAAATACCTGCAACTCCTAGTAAAAATTCGGGTGTTTGAAGCACTTTCGCAAAAGCGGGGTGATTAGGACCAAAGACGGCACCAGTTGTTTTTCGCATGATTTAAACCTTTATTAGACTCAATATGTTAATGACTTGCTGGAGCAGGACTCGCAGGAGGGGGAGGCGGAGCGGCGGCTGGTGCTACTGGAACCGCACTCGGATCTGTGCCTGCTTGAGCCTGCCATTTATAGTAAACATCCGCACTAGTAGCCTTGTCTAAACCACCAGACGATCCACCTGCAGGGGGAGGGGTCGTCACAGGCTTAAAGGGGATTAAGGAAGGCGTTACGCTTAAAGATGTGGGTTCTACGTTGGAATAGTTTAATTTGTCGGCTAAAAAGGTGGGTTGTATTTTTTGAAAATAGCCTGCGATTTCTTGTCCGTTTTGGCTTCCGCCTTCTAAACGTAAAAAGCTTTTACCGTTCACACATTGTAAAGAAACTGAATTGATCCACAAGGTGCTAGGCAAATCCTTCTGTACAGCCGTCAACCATTTGACGATATTGACGTTAAAATCACTGTAACGTTTCAACCAAAGTTCTTTGGCATACGTTTCAGGCGAAACATCAGGTGCTTTATGATTGGCGATTTTCTTATTTACTTCATCTAAACTCATACTTTTACCAAGGTTTATCGCAGAAAGTACACCATATGCCAAAACAACCAACGCCAAGACGACCACATTCGCCGCAATCGCAAAAGGTAATATCTTGACTCGGTAATCTGCCACCATGACTTCAATTTGACGTTCCTTTGGAAGTAAGTTCAAGCTTCCAAAGGAAGCGAGTTCCTTAAACATCGCCGCCCCTAGGGCTTCAACCGTACAAGGATATAAAGGTTTTTTAGCCCCTAAGGATGCAATGGTATCAGCATTCTGTTCGACCAACACTACCTCATCAAACTGTTCAAAGGCGGTGGCTAACAAGTCTGCAGGCACTTTAGAATTATTATGTACCACAATTACTTCTTTACAATCATGAAGTAGATCGCTCAAACCGCCAGTATCCTGCTGTAAATCACTCACAATGTCAGACGCATCAATGTTTTGAGACGACACAGGGGCTTCAATTAAACTGGTAATGTTCACCCCTTCTAGCACCAAGGTGGTGGAATTACTTTCATTTAAAATAGAAAGCAATCGTTTTTGACCGTCATTCGCCAAGGTGCCTGTACTGATCAAGCCTTTTAAAACCGCTGTCACATTACTTTCAATAGAACACAAGTTTATTTTGAGTTGGTTTAAAATGCTTAAAATTTCAGTCAATGCCGAAAGAGGGTACGCCGTGTAAATACAGTATTCATTTTCGGCGTCTTCCATATTTAAAAATAACCAATCTAGGGTCGGGGCTTCACGCTTAAATAAAACGGAACGCTCTGCTTCACTCACCAAAATGTTATGTAAATCTTTTTCATTGATACCTGGTGGCAAGCCCAACATACGCGTATAAAAGCTAGGCAACATTAAGGTGACAGGTAAGTTGGGAGGAATGTTCAATTCTTGGAATAAAGATTGAACACTTTCCATGAAGTCGTCAGGAACAAGGATGGTTCGAGTGGTTAAGTCCACACTACTAATTGGAATATACCCTGCATTGATAATTTGACCAGATTGTGTGTTGATCCATACCAATTCAAGCCTTAAGAAGTCGGATGAAAAGGCGAGAGATACAACACCGTTTTGGGGAGCAGCTAAAATCATCATAGGGGGCGATTATTCCTCTTTCTCAAAAATGTAAGGATATTACATTCTTTATATATTTCTCTCTATTTACTATACGCTACACTGCCAACAATACCTTAATACGGGACGTAAAAATCACTTACATGAAGGAAAGTTTTGTAAAAGCCTAAAAAAGGAATACGTCATGTTGAGCGTAGCGAAACATCCCCCACTGTTTTGGGAGATCCTTCACATACGTTCAGGATGACGATTTTCTCTTTCACATAGTATTCTCATCGTGTGTTTTTAACACCAACCCCACCATCTAGTGGAAGCTTTACAAAAAACACTTGCCTTTCACTAAGACTGTGCTAACATTACATTGCGGAACGCCTTAAATGCTTTGGTGTGTTTTTAACACTTATTAGACTAAACATTTATCGCCTTTCGATGCGGCTTAGGCTGCGAACTGTATGCGGAAAAGACGGTGGCTAAACCCCACTTTCGACCTAAACCACGGATGCTTTCTTAAGTGCCTTTGTGTTTTGACTGATGACCGAGCATTTCCCCATTGCGGTTACCCCCTTGTGAAATAATACAAGGCACAATTGAATCCACGGTAAAGAGCTGTTTGGTCATTCAACGGTAGCGGCGGTGCTATACACGGAGCGTTTAAGTTTAGCAAGTACGGAGATTCCACCCTCATGAGAGACTGGAAGAATAAAAACACGTGGGCTTGTTTAGTATTGGCTTTATTGATTGCATCTCAATGGAACGTCCTATTATGTGACGCCCATGAACAAGCCCCTTCGTTGCTTCGCAACGAACATCCGAGTCTATTACCGACTCAAGCCAAAGAGATGCTGGCAAACTTGCCTTTAATGGATGATGTCGCCTTCGCTGAAGGCACGGAATCCAGTGACACATTTAAGTCAAGTAAGTCCGCTGAAGTCCCTGTAAAAACGGGTATGCTCCCGAAGAAAGCCCCCTCTGTCGTTCATACGACGCAAGGGATGCTTTTAGAAGGTAACGGCAGTGAAGACCGTCAAGCACAATTGAATCTTGCCGTAACTCGGCATTTGCAAGCCGTGCCTGACAAAATCGTATTGAACACGATGTTTGCCAAAGAACTACCGTATTCCTTGCGGACGGTTTACAATAAACAGCTAGAAGAAGCAGGCTTCTATATTAATGAGCAAGAAGTCTTTCGCTTTCGTTCGCGAGTAGGCTTTTTAACGCCTTATTTGCGTTCTAAGCAAGTGGCGGATCGCTTGAGTGCGTATTCCAAATTACCGCTCCATTTTCAGGATGTTCACTTAGAACGTCAAGCAGAAGGTGACTATCACTTGATGATGGGCAAGCATCTGCTCACCGTGGTGGATGAATCCACTGCCATTGCGGCTCACATGCCATTAGACAGCTTAGCGAAATTGTGGATGAAACAACTTCGCATGGCACTAGGCGAAAAACCTGCCTCAGCCCCTTCGGTGTTTGACTTAAAGGCATCGGGACGCTTCATCGCCAAAGGTGTGGCTTCTTGGTACGGGCCAGGCTTTAACGGTCGTAAAGCGGCGGATGGTTCACGATTTAACATGAATCATATGACGGCTGCTCATAAGACCTTGCCATTTGGTACGAAAGTAAAAGTCATTAACGAACACAATGGCAAAAGCTGTGTGGTTCGTATTACCGATCGTGGGCCTTATAGCCATCATCGTGTGATTGATTTGTCTAAAGCAGCGGCTCAAGCGATTGGTGCTGTGTCTTCAGGCGTGGCGAAAGTCCGCCTTGAAGTCTTGAATTAGATTATTTTCAATTAAAAAGCCTTCTTTTCATTATGGAAAGAGGGCTTTTTATGTATAGTTTTAGAAATTTTCAATCCTTTTGATTAAATTTCTTGGGGTTTTTATTGAGTAACTTATGTTCTTTCTCGATTTTTCGTTTAAGCTTTTTTAGATCTTCTTCAACAGGTAAGGCTTCAGGGAAAATCCCTTTTTCTACCAGTAAACCCCTCACGCTTGTATTATTTGTCACGTGTTCGTCGCTTATCTTTCTTTCCCCTTGAAGGTTATTCGATTCCACATTATGGTTCGTAATTTCAGTGGCTAGGTTCTTCGCAGCGATCGTCAAGGTGGGAAGATAATCTGCTAGAGGACTTGAATCAGGGACGCCTAGTTTTTCTTTCATATCTTTTGTGGAGTTGCCTCCAAACAACGCCGTGTCTCCCTTACTTCGGATTGTGGCAAAACCCCTTGCATCCACCCCACGCTGGTAAATATTGGCGGACAGTCTCGTTTCAGATTGCGTAAGCTCTTCTCGTTTCCATAAGCGGTCAAGTGTTTTGAGTCGTTCTTCAATCAGTTCTTGCTTTCTTGTTTGAAAAGCAAAGTAGCTTTGTGCAAAGGCAATCGCCTGTTTTTTGGGGTCTCCATTCATCGCTATAAGGTATAGTGTTCGATAGATGAAACAGGCTATGAGGCTATTCTAGGAGCCTAGATTTTTTTGTGAGGGCGTGTAGATAGACCTACATAACTAAACAAAAAAATCGTAGCGACAACGAAGAGACCATAGACCGTTTTATCTATCGGATACTATAGCAGGCGTAGCGTGTTAGCTTTATATCATCAAGTTCCCTTATGGCTCCAGATCCAAGCGAAACCATTTTGTTGACGTCAACAAAATGGTATGCAAATGAATGACTACTATTTTCACAAGCTTCCTTTGCTTTTTCAATGACGTTCTGAAAGTTACGCCACTCTTTGTACTCTAAAAGAGGGGCAATATCCCGAGCATACCAAAACTCTATATCATCTTCACGTTGAACACACGCTTCAAAATTTTTCAAGTGTCCTGCTACCAATTGACCTTCCATAACCAACTCCTCATTTCCTCAATTTTTACGTCAACATCAATTGTTCCAACAACAACGTAGGATTATCATCCCCACTTTTCAGGCGAAACTCCACCTCAAGCAAACGACGCTTCAAACCTTCAAGATTCGCCAAAGTCAAACCACGCACCTTCTCCAAATCTTTTTGAATGGGGAAGACCTTCTTTCCCTCAATTTGAGCAATTTCATCCAACGACTGCCCCACCGCCAACCCACGCTTGAGACGGTAATAATAATTCACCCGACTCGACAATAAGGCGAGAAACTTAATCGGGGCATCGTTCACCAATAAGGCATTCAAATCGTGCATACTGCGATGCGTCAAGCGTTTTTGCAACCACGCATCCACCACGCTGAAGGTTTGGGCATCCAAGACGCTGAAGCTCCGCACATGGTGGGCTTCAATGACTTGCGCATTCGTAAACGCATGGAGCTTCTCACATTCGTTAATTAAGGGACGTAAGTCATTGCCCATGAACTCCACCAACAGAAAAGCGGCGTCACGACTCAAGCGAATATCGAGGAGCTGGCATTCTTCCATAAGCACATGCACGGCTTTTTCCGTGTCCCAAAAGGCAGGGGTGTCAAACACATGAAGCTGACTGGCTTGATGAGATTTTATCCACTTGCCTAATTTCATGCGAACATCCAGCTTCGACGTCAAAAAAATGATGTCCTTCTGCTCCGCTTGAGCCTCCAACGCTTCAATCAATTCAGGCACACGCCCCTTGTCGTCTTCTTTGAGATCATACAGCCCCTGCCAGTGATGCACTTCCACCACAGGCAAGCCCCCCAAGGCGAAAAAGCTGGTGTTCAAGGTTTCCAGCAACTGCGAAAAACTGGGGTCGTCCAACACATGATGCGTCAACGCCCCTAGCTCACTATTGACGACTTGCTTCCGCAAGGCTCTAAACGCCCGTTCTTTGCGATATTCATCCGTGCCGTAAAACACATGAATCGCCATGATTAAAACGCCAATTTCCAAAGCACAAAATGCCCTTGCAATTTTTTACTAAATTGCTTGAGATTTTGTAGGGTCACGGTGGCGTCATTCACCACATTTTGAAGCACTTCTTTCGTAATCGGATTCGTCTTGTCATCCGTCACCTTATTCGCTTTCACGAGCAAGGTATTCAGCTCGCTTAAGGTGACTTCCATTTTCGTGGTCAGCGTTTCCGCTTCAAGCTTGGTTTTTGCCAAAGTCGCCACATTATTGACGTTGTCTAACGCCAAGTTCGCTTTTTTAAAGGTACTCGCCAATTCAGGAGAACTAATCAAGGCTTGAGCCTGCAAAACGGTTTGACGCAAGTCGGTGATGAGTCCCTTGAAATCGTCTTTCAGCATGGGATCGTTCACTAAAATGTTGATATTATTCATCAATCGAGTTAAGGACTTGCTCAACGTCGAAACAGACTGCACCATACTATGAACATCTTGCTTCAAGGTTTTGAGCAAGCTTTGCGTGGTCGAAACCAATTCCGTGGTTTGACCCGACAGTAATTTCACGTTTTCAATAATCTGTTGAATATGCACGATGGTTTCAGCATCCAACAGAGCGTTGATTTTGTCGTTGGTTTCTTTCAAGGCTTCGGCAGACGCAATCGACGCTTGCAAGAACTTCTTCAATCGCAACGGCGTTTCCACCGTAAAATAGGTGCCTTGAGCAGGTAACGAAGCAGGCGACCATTCCGCATCATACGAATCAATCCGCAAGGCAAGTCCCTGTTTAGACGACTTCATAAAGTAAAACGGCACTTCAGGCAATAAAATCCCCGGCCGAGTAATTCTAAAATACAGACGCTTGCCCAAGTAAAACTTCTTTTTGTTCAACGGCGTTTCAGGAGGCGCCTGCAAAGCTTCCACCTTTTCAACCGTGCCAATATCCACCCAGCCTTCTTTCATGCGAAGCTCTAAGTTCCACGGCAAGGGCTTTTCCGTAGGAGAATACGCCGTTTCCACATCCGTCCACTGCAGGTGAGGCGGTGTAATTTCAAGGAGCTTTTCGCTAATCAAGCCCGATTGCTCAATCGAAAGCACCGACGCCTTGGGGATGGGATTGTCTTTGCTGGCGAGGCGAAACTGCACGTCGACATCAAACTTGTTTTTGTCAAATTGCGGGATGATTTTTTCCACATAGCCGACTTGGGTTCCCATGAGTTGCACGGGTGCGCCTTCACGCAAGCCGTCGACATCGGGGAAGGAGACGCTATAGGCGAGTCCTTGTTGGAACTCACGGCTTTTGAGCCAATACACGGTGCCAAATAAAACGCCCAAGCTGAGCAAGGTGAAGAGTCCTACTTTAACGGCATTGCTTTTTGAAAAAGACACGTCTAACGCTCCTTGTGGATGATTGTTTCTTATCTTACCTCAAAGAACGTTTTTGCACAATTTTATTGTTTTGGGTGAACGTGGGTTGTTGCTTGAAAGGCTTACGGCTTTATGGTAACCTAATAAAAACCTGAAATAAAAGGGTTGCTAATAAGCAACACCCCCATTCTGTAACGAAAGGAGGTGAGGCAAAATGGATCATATAGAACATCTTTCGATGTTACTAATTATCCTCCTTCTAGTGTGGAAACGTTAGGAGGATAGCTTTCAAAGGAGTTCTCAAGTCTAGTACACTTGGGGACTCCCCCTTTTTATATTGTGTCAAATCTCGCAGGCTTTGTCAAGTGTTCTTGAATCACTTGCGGCTTTATGTTAGCCTAATGAAAACCTTTAAAGGGTTGCTAATAAGCAACACCCCCGTTCTGTAACAGAAAGGAGGTGAGCTAAAATGATTACATCAGAAACACTACTTCTGCTGATAATCTTCTTATTAGTCTTAAAAAGCTAAGAAGATAGCGTGGAGTTCTCAAGTCTCGCAAGCTTGGGGACTCCCCCTTTTTATATTGTGGCAAATCTCGCAGGCTTTGTCAAGGGGTCGAGTCGCTTCCTCCTCCCAAATCGCCCCCCTAGTCAAAAAATCGTGTTTTAAGTACAATAGACTCTCTGAACCCAAAGCAAAGGACACTCCACCATGACAAACCCCACTCGCTACGCTTTTATCTCCGTCTGGGACAAAACCCATATCGTTGAACTCGCCACCGCCTTGCAAGCCAAGTTCGGCTTTGGACTCATCGCCACGGGCGGATCTCGCAAAACGCTCGAAGACGCTGGGCTAAACGTCGTGGATTTGTCCACCGTCACAGGCTTTGACGAAATCCTAGAAGGGCGGGTGAAAAGCCTTCATCCCACCGTATTTGCAGGCATTCTCGCCAAGCGTGACAAAGCCGATCACATGAAAGATGTCACCTTTAAAATTGATGTCGTCGCCGTGAATTTGTATCCCTTTGAACTCGGTTTGGCACAATCGCAAACGGCGGAAAGCCCGAACGCCATGGTCGAACTCATCGATATTGGCGGATCGTCCCTCATTCGAGCCGCTGCGAAAAACCATGCGGATGTCGCCGTGGTATCGAGTCCTGATCAATACGACGCCCTCATCGCCGATTTAGCCGTCAACGGCGGGCAAACATCGCTAGGCTTGCGTAAACGCCTAGCACTTGCGGCATTTCAGCGTTCTTCGACGTATGACAACGCCATTAGTGGCTGGTTGTCGAGCCAAATCCTCGCCGAAGCCTTGGGCGACAACGCCGATGCCCTCGAGTTCCCCACGACGATGAACCTGACCTTGCACAATATTCAAAGCATGCGTTACGGCGAAAATCCGCACCAAGCGGCGGCGTTATTTGCCATTCGTCCTGATGAAGTTGATTTTCATGTCTTGCACGGCAAGCCCTTGTCGTACAACAATATCGTGGATATGGAAGCGGCGTGGAACCTCATTTGCGAATTTGACGACGAGCCAGCGGCGGCGATTATCAAGCATAATCAGCCGTGCGGTGTGGCGGTGGGCATCACGTTGGCGAAAGCCTATAAGCGTGCCTTGGACTGCGATCCCTTGTCTGCCTTTGGAGGCGTGGTCGTGCTAAACCGTGCGGTGGACGAATCCACGGCGAAAGCGATGGTGGATATTTTCACCGAAGTCATTCTTGCTCCGAGCTTTAGCGAAGAGGCTTTGTCGATTTTGCAAGCCAAGAAAAACCTGCGTTTGGTCACTCGCCCTTGGGTGACGCCTGAATCGGGCAAGCATCCTGCGGAAACTAGGGATGGTCTGTATTTGAAGCAGGTGAGTCCGAATTTGGTCTTGATCCAAGAACAGCAGTTCGCCAAGGCGGAAGCCTTGATGGCAAAGGAACTCAAGGTGATTTCCAAGAAAAAGCCCACCGAAGATCAGTTGAGGGATGCGGCTTTTGCGTGGAAGGTCGCTAAGCATTTGAAATCGAACGCCATTGTCGTAGCCAAAGACGGTCAAGCATGGGGGCTTTCAGGCGGTCAAACCAGCCGAGTCGGTGCGGTAGAGCAAGCCTTGGCTCAAGCCTGTGAAAACGCCAACGGAGCGGTTTTAGCGTCCGACGGCTTCTTCCCTGCGGTGGACAACATCCAGCTTGCGGCGCAAAACCGTGTGGCGTGCATCATTCAGCCTGCGGGTAGCATTAAGGATGCCGACGTGATTTCGGCTGTTAACCAGTATGACATCGCCATGCTGGCGACTTCCGTTCGAGAATTCCGCCACTAAAAGGAGCGAGCAATGTCTTTAAATACGATCAAAATCGGTATTATCGGCTTAGGCACAATGTCGGGAGCCATTTTAGAAGGTTTATTAAAGGCGGGCGTTTTGCCTGAAAACGTTATCGCCATTGATTCTTCAGAAGATCAAGCCCGTGTAAGAGAAGCGAAATTCGGCGTTTCCTGCACCACGCTTGAAAAAGGACAAGCATCCCTTGCCCAAGTGGATGTCTTGCTTTTGGGGCTAAAACCCTTTATTATGCCACTTGTATTGGCGGATTTGGCGAAAATCTCTCTAAAAGAAGGTGTTTTGGTGCTTTCTATTGCGGCTGGTATCACGCTAGAAACCTTAGGCAAGTCTTTGCCAGATACAGCGATCGTGCGGGTTATGCCGAATACGCCAGCCCTTGTGGGACAAGGCTTTACGGCAATGGCTCCGAATGCCTTTGTGGGGGATGCTCAAAAAACGCTGGTGGAATCCGTGTTTGAGGCGATGGGCAAGGCGGTTTGGCTCGAAGAAGGGCAGATCAACGCCTTTACAGGCTTGTTTGGTAGTGGTCCTGCGTATGTGTTTTACATCATGGAAGCCTTGGTAGACGCGGGTTTATCCGAAGGTTTGCCCCCTGAACTGGTGGAAGCAGGTGTGCTTCAGCTGGTGAAAGGCTCCGCCTTGTTGCTGGAAGCCCGTGCTACGACTGCATCTCAGCTAAAGGCGGAGGTCGTCACCCCTAACGGCACGACGGCGAAAGGCTTAGAGGCGTTGGCATCGGCGAATGTGTCGAGGGCGTTGGTGGATGCCGTCCATGCAGCGACACGTCGAGCCGAAGAGTTGTCGAAAAACGTCTAAAAAGGCGTTGATTTCCGACACACGAAAGTCGATTTTTGACACACGAAACCTGCTTTTCCGACACACAGAATAGGGGGTTTCGACACATAGAACCTTCTTTTCTGACACACAAAACCTGTTTTCCTGACACATAGAATAACCGATTTCGACACACAGAAAGCAGATCTTTCCACTAATGAGGTCCTTCTTCGCCTCGAAACTCCCACAACTCTTTATGGGCTTCTTTCTTAAAGTAATGCATAAATGCATGTTCAACCACATCACTCAACGAAAGGTGCAAGACTTTGGCTTCTCGTTGAAGGATTTGCTTAAAGTTTTTCGACACCCAAAGATGCATCCGCACCCGATCCGATTTCGGACGCCCTACAATCCCTGGAGGCTTTTCATAGGTTGCGGTGCGGTCAATCGGTTTGCCCGCTTCTTCCATGACTTCAAACCACGCTTCGAGTCTGTCCATGAAGTGTTCTTCCGATTCGGTGCGAGATCCGCCCGTGGTCGTAAAAAAGTTAAAGCGTGTATGCGACGTAATAAAACAGCCCCGTCGCATGTCGTAGCGGGTGCGTAAGCCGATGCGAGGGTCGTTGTCTCCACGATAGAGTTTCATTTCGGGGTCTCCTTTGGGGTTTGGGGCGTAATTAAGTCTTATCCCCTCTCCTTGAGGAGAGGGCTAGGGAGAGGGGGGGATGCCTAGACTACAGTGTTTACATCTACTCCCCACCCCAACATGGTCGAAAAAGTAAACTTTTTCTCTTGGGAAAGAAAACCGTTGGTTTCCTCTCCCAACCTCTCCATCCTAAAGAAGTAGATTCACTTCGTGAATGAGAAGGTTGTTTTCCTCCCCTTAAAGGGGAGGGGGTAAGACGCTATGGCTACTATACTAAGCATGACAACTATTTACGCTATTTCATAGTGCGTAAAACCCACGATTTTGAGTGCTTTTTGTAACAATTTGTAACGTAACGGTTCCAAAGCAAACTTGAGGGGCTTTTATGTATACGTAAGCTTCTAACAGAGCTTTTAACAATACCCCCTAACCCTAAGGAAAAAACCCATGTCGATGAATATCGCCTCTCGCCTTACCTCTTCACAAAACACTGCACAAGCGAAAGCAAGTGACGTACAACGTAGTGGAAATCTCTCTACTGAAGCGGAACGATTACTCAAGGATTTAGCAACATTACGTTCGTTAAAGAACTATAAAAATTTACAGTCGAGTGGTCAACTAAAAGGTCCACAAGTAGGTGCTTTATCTGAACTTGAAGAAATTACCTCGAGTTGGTTAAAGCGGATTGTAGATCTTCCTGAACAGAACTGGACGGCAGAAATAACATCCCATTATGAAGCATTGACTCCTACTAGTACACGAGTCAATCCTTATAAACTCTAACATTTGATAAGCTGGTGGAATATAAAAAACAACGTATTCGCCCTATAAATCTAGCGTCATGATACACTTAGCAAAGTATCATGACGCTTTTTAATAAAAGGATGCCCTCTTTGATCCCCCACACCGACATCCAAAAACAGCTGAACGACGTGGGCATCACACAGTGGGGCGTTCTCACCACCGATGCCCTCAAAAACGAAGCCCAACGCCTGACGGCGTGGCTGGATGCTGGGCATCACGCCGACATGGACTGGATGCCTCGTCATGCCGAAAAACGAGTGTCTCCGCCTGATTTGTGGGAAGGGGTGCAAAGTGTCGTGGTGGTGGCGATCAACTACTTCCCTGGTTGGCAAGCTGGGCAAGGCGACGATCTGAAAATCGCTCGCTACGCCCTAGGTAAAGACTATCACAAGGTTTTGCGTCGTAAATTGGGTAAGGTCTTAAAGGCATTACAGACGGAACATGACGGCTTAGACGGGCGTCCCTTTGTGGATTCGGCTCCCTTGCTAGAAAAGGCACTCGCCGTTCAAGCAGGCTTGGGCTGGCAAGGCAAGCATAGTCTTTTAATCACGAAAGAAGTCGGCTCATGGGTGATGATTGGGGCGTTGTTCCTCAATCAAGCCGTCGATGCCTATACAAGCCCCCACGAAAACACGCTGGAATCGGGGCATTGTGGGACGTGTACACGATGCATCACCGCTTGCCCAACCGATGCGATCGTCTCGCCCACGGTGGTCGACAGCCGTCGATGCATCGCCTATTGGACGATTGAAAATACGGATGAGTATTTGCCTGATTTCATCCAAGCAAACCAGCAGGATTGGGGCTTTGGATGCGATATTTGCCAAGACGTCTGCCCATGGAACCTGAAGTTTTCCAAAGTGACTGAGGAGCCTGCCTTTAGCCCTCGGGCGGTGTTGGAGCATCCCAGTCGGGCGTATTTTCAGAGTTTGAGTGAAGATGCGTTTGCTCAAGCCTTTGAGAACAGTCCCTTGCGTCGTAACGGTTTGAGGCGGATCCAGCGGAACTTATTATTGTAACTTGAAGGCGTTACAAGTTTATGCTAGCTTATAAAAAGCCTTAAAAGGGTTGCTAATAAGCAACACCCCCCAATCTAACAGAAAGGAGGTGAAGCAAAATGGATTATATAGAACATCTTTCGATGTTACTAATTATCCTCCTTCTAGTGACCAAACTCTAGGAGGATAGCTGAACGGAGTTCTCAAGCTTTTACGCTTGGGGACTCCCCCTTTTTATATTGTGTCAAATGTAAGCGGCTTTGTCAAGATCTCGCCATCAATTACACATCATGCAAGAAACGTATTTTTAAAACCACACAAAACGAAACGCTCAAGCAGGACTATAATAAGAAGCATCACTAAAATGAGGAAGCCCCTGCGATGTCCACCAATACCATTAGCCCTCCCACGACCGAAACCGCTCGCCCACGAGGCATCCCTATGCTAGAAAACGTCCCCACGTCACTAGACGCCTTGGCAAGCTATATCTATCGGCACGCCCCCAAGCTCACTAAAAAAGAGCAAATTCTCTTAGTCGAAGGCGGATCTCAATACGGTGCGTTAAATCAATTCACCCAAAACCTCAACGATGCCTTTCGTTTACGAGGTCACGCCACCGCAAAGCTTAATTTGAAGGACAATCCCCACGCCAACCAAGAACTCGACGGCATTCTTAAGGACTTTAAACCCACGATGTTAGTGAGCTTTAATGCCATCCATGAAGCCATTGAATTAAGCAACCGTAAGACGCTTGGGCAACATCTTAAAGTACCTAGCTTGTCGTGGTTTGCGGATCACCCCTTGATTCAGTTGCCTCGCATTACTGAAGTGGATTATCCTGAAAAAATCAATGCTCACTTTGCGATTGAAGGCTTTCGAAATAGCCAGCATCGTGTGGTGAAGCATCCGCTTAAAGCCTTTAATACGACCCTTCCTGGTGTAGGGTTTCCGTCCTTTGAAACGCAAAAACCGTTTAAAGAACGGACGATTTCACTTTTGGTGCCGTGTAGTTTTACCCCCTTTCAAGAAAAGCTAGAATCATTAAAGTTCCCAAAGTTCCCTGCCTTTGAAGCCCTTTGCAAAGAAGCGATCGACTACCTCATCGCTTCGCCTGAACATCCTGCCGATACCTTCTTGCTCGATGGGCTAGAACGCCTCGGCGTGAATCCGCAAGAGGTTCACCCGTATCAGTACCCTCGACTGATGGCGTGGATCAACCATAGTGCGGAAATGTACTGGCGTGAGCATTTTCTAAGGCAAGCGAAAAACATTCCGCTGACCTTGTGTGGGAATGGGTGGGAAAAAGCCTCCTTTTTGTCGGACAAATGGACGATTCTGCCTCCGCCTGAATCGGGGACGTCTGTGGCGTTATATGGCGACACTCAAGCCGTTTGGCATATTTTCCCGATGTATCCTGAAAGTGGGCATGACCGCATCGACAATGCTACGGCGAATGGAGCCAATCTTATCACGGAGCCGAAACAGTGGCTCAAAAGTTATTACGGCAAGGCTTTGCAGTATATTCCGCAGGATTTAAGCTCGGTGGAAGCGACCTTACACGACTACTTAAACGCTCCAATGGCGGATCGTGAGGCTCAAGCCAATTATGCCCAGCGTTTTACCTTAACGAACCGCAGCTTCTTTAATAGTGTGATTGACATTGAAGCGATTTTAGAGCGTTATGCCTTGCGTCAAGCCTTGAGTGAGTATCCGACCAGCCCTTAAAAAACTCGTGAAAATCAGTAGACTGTAACAAATCTGTTATATTAAAAAAAAGTGTTGCTTTCTGTATGTTTGGCATATAATTAAAATCTAATCAAGTGAATAATTGACTAGCCTCTTATGTTTGCTGGTTTGTTTGCTTGTGGGATGTCTTCAAAGGGTCATGGCGTTTTTAGAGACGCTCAATTGTGGGGATGTCTGTATTTAGTAGTAGTTTAAGCGACATGAAGGGCAAATACTATGCCGACGCTATCTCAGAAAAAGGGTTTTGTCAGTCAACTTACAGAAGATATTACAGCCGCTAACATTATTTTGCTGGTGGACTATCGTGGGCTTTCTGTAGCAGAAATGACGAATCTTCGTCGTGCGTTAAGTGCGGCTGATGTTAAAGTTAAAGTGGCGAAGAATACGCTGGTCAAGCGTGCTGCTTTGGGTACGGATATTGAAAAGCTTGCCCCTTATCTCAAAGGGCCTACGGGTCTTGTGTTGGGTTATGGGGATGAAGTTTCTGCCGTTAAGGTTATTAAAGAATTCCTTAAAAAGAATAAAAAAGAAAACGAGCTTCGTGCTGCCTTCTTGGAAGGTAATGCAATGAACGCTGTTGGTGTGAATGAGCTTGCGACGATGCCTTCTAAAGAAGAGCTTCGTGGTAAGTTGCTCATGTGTATTGCAAGTCCTTTGATGGGCTTGGCGAATGCCTTGAGTCATAACCAAAGCGGTTTGGTTCGTTTGCTTGATCAACTTTCTACAATCAAGCAAGGTGAAGAAGCGTAAGCTTTCTTTGTGTTGTGGGTTGAGATTCCCAAACTTAGGTGAATGCCTATTTTATTTGTTAGATTCTATGTTATATAAGTCGAAAGAGGTTCTTTCATTATGATGATGGCTGTTGAATTAGATTCCAAAACGTCTCAAGTTTTTGAGCAAATTAAAGAATTGAGCTTTTTACAAACCGCTCAATTGGTAAAAGCGTTTGAAGATGAGTTCGGCATTTCTGCTGCTGCTCCTGCCGCTGCTGCTGCTGCTCCTGTGGCTGCTGCTGCTGTTGAGGCGGTTGAAGAGCAAACCGATTTCACCCTTGTTTTATTGGATGCTGGTGCTACCAAAATTCAAGTGTTGAAAGAAGTTCGTGCGATTACAGGTTTAGGCTTGAAAGAAGCCAAAGACTTGGTCGACAGTACGCCTAAAACCGTCAAAGAAGGCTTGAAAAAAGAAGAAGCTGAAGAGTTGAAGAAGAAACTCGAAGAGCTTGGTGCGAAAATCGAGCTTAAGTAAGTTGTCTCGGGGCAAGTTTCCTTTGGGAAGCTTGCCCTTCTTTGCATTTTTATCGTAACGCCTTTGGTGAGCGTTTCAGGAGCTTCATTTTAAATGATTTCGAATCGCTTTTTGCTGATATAATATAAAAAGTTTGAGGTGGCGAGATGCCTCCTCAATTCGTGTATGTTTAAAAAGCTCCCACCATGTATGAAGTAGAATAGCAAGGTTTTATTGCCAAAACCTTGTGCCATAGCTAAAGAGGGTTTGACATGACGGCTACAAAGGTTCAGCGTTCAACGCTTCCTGGAATTGGTGACCTTCCCCTTGATCATATGCCTGATCTTGCGGAGATTCAGAAAAAGTCATTTCAATGGTTTCTTGAAAAAGGCTTAAAAGAAGAGTTGCTTTCTTTTTCTCCTGTTAAGGATTACACGGGTCGCTTGGAATTGTATTTCTTGCCTGAATATCAATTCGACAAGCCCAAGTATTCAGTGGAAGACGCTCGTCACAACGAAGCGACCTATTCCAAGCAATTACGCATTAAAATGCGTTTGATTAACCGTGACACAGGTGAAATCAAGGAACAAGAAGCCTATATCGGCGAAGTTCCTATGATGACCGATCGAGGCACCTTTATTATTAACGGTGCGGAACGTGTTATTGTTTCGCAGTTGGTGCGTTCACCTGGTATTTACTTCAAAAAAGAAACCGCCTTAAACGGTAAGCGTACCTTTAATGCGACCTTGATCCCCAACCGTGGGGCGTGGTTGAAGTTTGAAACCGATGTTAACGATGTCATTTACGTCAAAATCGACAAAAACCGTAAGATTCCTGCCACTGTTTTATTGCGAGCTTTAGGCTTGACCGAGCAAGACATGGAAGGGCGTTTGCGTCACTTTGAGTTTTTGCGTCGTACGCTAGACAAGGATTCCACGGAAACGATGGAAGAAGCCTTGATTGAAGTCTACAAAAAACTTCGTCCAGGTGATCCGCCTAGTGTGAGTGGTGGTCGTCAATTGCTTGAGTCTCGCTTCTTTGACGATAAGCGTTATGACTTGGGTAAAGTCGGTCGCTATAAAATGAACAAAAAGCTTGGCTTAAGTGTGCCTGACAACGTTCGTACCTTAACCATTGGCGATATTATCACCGCAGTCGATTACTTGATTAGTCTTCACTACGATGAAGGGGCGGTCGATGATATTGATCACCTTGGTAACCGTCGTATTCGTGCGGTAGGTGAATTGCTTCAAAACCAGTTCAGAGTAGGTCTTTCACGCTTGGAGCGTATCGTTAAAGAACGTATGACCCTTCAAGATACTGAAACCTTAACACCGAACAATTTGTTGAATCCCAAGCCTTTGTTGGCGGCGATTCGTGAGTTCTTTGGCTCATCACAGTTGTCTCAGTTTATGGATCAAACGAATCCTTTGGCTGAATTGACGCACAAGCGTCGTTTATCGGCTCTTGGACCAGGTGGTTTGACACGTGAGCGTGCAGGTTTTGCGGTTCGAGACATTCACCCGTCTCATTACGGACGTATTTGCCCTGTAGAAACGCCTGAAGGTCCTAACGCTGGATTGATCGGTAGTCTTTGTACGTTTGCTCGAGTGAACGATTACGGTTTCCTTGAAACGCCTTATTTCGTCGTGAAGAATGGGATTGTCACCAGTGACATTGATTACTTGTCTGCGGATGAGGAAGATCGTTACCGTATTGCTCCCGGTGACTTGCGTCGTGATGTGGAAACGGGTGCCATTATTGGTAATGCTGTTCCTGTTCGCTACCGTAACGATTTCACCACAACAACCGCGGATACCGTTGATTATGTGGGTAGCTCACCGATTCAGATCGTTTCAGTCGGAACCTCATTGATTCCTTTCTTAGAGCATGATGATGCCAACCGTGCCTTAATGGGTGCGAACATGCAACGTCAAGCCGTGCCTTTGGTGCATACGCAACGTCCTGCTGTAGGGACAGGGCTCGAAAAGCGTGTGGCACTGGATTCGGGGATGTGTATGAAAAGTACCGTCGCGGGCACCGTTGAAAAAGTTACAGGCGTTTTTGTGGATGTGCGTGATGTTGAGACCAATAAGGTGATTCGTCACAAGCTCATGAAATATGTCCGCTCAAACCAAGACACTTGCTTGAACCAAACGCCAATTGTGCGTGAAGGCGACGTCTTAAAATTGGGCGATGTCATTGCCGATGGAGCATCCACCAAAGACGGTGAATTGGCTCTAGGTAAGAATGTTCTCGTGGCGTTTATGCCATGGGAAGGTTACAACTTTGAAGATGCCGTCTTGATTTCGGAACGCTTGGTGCAGGATGATATTTTTTCTTCCATTCACATCGAAAAGTTTGAGATCGATGCCCGTGCTACAAAGCTAGGGCCTGAAGAAATCACCCGTGAACTGCCCAATGTGGGCGAGGATGCCTTGAAAAATCTTGATGAGCAGGGCATTATTCGTGTGGGTGCTAGGGTTTATGCCGATGATATTTTGGTCGGTAAAATTACGCCCAAAGGTGAAGCGGAACATCCTCCTGAAGAAAAGCTCTTGCGTGCGATTTTCGCCGAAAAAGCTCGGGATGTGAAAGACAATTCCTTGCGTGTGCCTCACGGAGAAGGCGGTCGTGTGGTTGATGTCAAAGTCTTTGAACGTGAAAAAGGCGATGATCTTCCTCCTGGAGCAAACACCGTGGTTCGTGTGTACTTGGCACAGCGTCGCAAAGTCAGCGTGGGTGATAAAATGGCGGGTCGTCACGGTAACAAAGGGATCGTGTCCCGTATTTTGCCAATCGAAGACATGCCTTTCTTGCCTGACGGCACGCCTGTTGATGTGGTCTTAAACCCGCTCGGTGTTCCGTCTCGTATGAACGTGGGTCAAACGTACGAAACCATGTTGGGACTCGCTGCCTTCTTAAATGGCAAGTTGTACGAAGTGCCTCCCTTTGATGAGATGTACGGTGAAGAAGCGTCGCTTAAAGCTGTGCGTCAAGAGCTTGAAGAAGCCATTGAAGCGTCAGGCAAATCGTGGATTTTCCCCACGGGTAAAGCAACGTTGCTCGACGGTCGTACAGGCGAAGCCTTCCACAACCCTGTGGCACTTGGCTACATGTTCTTGATGAAGCTGGTTCACTTGGTTGATGACAAAATCCACGCTCGTTCCACTGGACCTTACAGTCTTGTAACGCAGCAGCCGTTGGGTGGTAAAGCTCAATTTGGTGGTCAGCGTTTCGGAGAAATGGAAGTGTGGGCGTTGGAAGCTTACGGAGCAGCCTACACCTTGCAAGAAATGTTGACGATTAAATCGGATGATGTCACGGGTCGTAGCCGTGCGTATGAAGCCATCGTCAAAGGTGAAAACCTCACACGCCCCGGTATTCCTGAATCGTTTAAGGTTTTGGTGCGTGAACTTCAAAGCATCGGCTTGGATCTTTCTGTTGTTAAGAAAGATGAAAACGATCGAGAAGTTGAGGTGGATCTCATGTCCGATGAATCAGCGGCTAAAAAAGCCCTGAAACAGCGTGTGATTATCCCCAATGACACGGAGTTGTTGAACTTCTTCGCTGATTAGTTTATGAATCCCCTTAAGGCAACTTAAGGGGAAGCTCATGCTTGAATCCTGCTTAAATATATCGTCTTAATGGTTGCTGGCAAACGCCATTCATCCATGAACAATCGGAGGAACGCCCCCTTGGTTAGCACAAATATCGATCACTTTGACTATATTCGCATCGGCATTGCATCGCCGACTCGTATTTTAGACTTGTCTCATGGTGAAGTCTTAAAGCCTGAAACCATTAACTACCGTACCTTAAAGCCTGAAATGGGCGGTCTTTTCTGCGAACGTATTTTTGGACCGACCAAAGACTGGGAATGCTATTGCGGTAAGTACAAACGTGTCCGTCATAGAGGCATTATTTGTGAGCGTTGTGGCGTTGAAGTCACCGAAGCCCGTGTGCGTCGTGTGCGTATGGGGCACGTTCAATTGGCAGCCCCTGTTAGCCATATTTGGTTCTTGAAAGGCATCCCCAGTTATATGGGGCTTTTATTGGACACGCCCTTGAAAGATTTAGAGCAGATCATCTACTTTAACGCTTACGTTGTGCTAGATGCGGGTAACACCGAACTCACCTACGGTCAGCTCTTGAGCGAAGAAGAGTATGATAAGCTTTTGGACGACAATGAAGATGCTCAGTTTGAAGTCGGCATCGGGGCAGAAGCCATTAAGACCATGTTGCAAAACATTGATTTGGTGGAACTGGTCAACGAATTGCGTGGGCAAGTCGACACCTTAGGGGCAACTGCCAGCCAAAAGAAAACCAAGCTCATGAAACGCTTGCGTTTGGCTGAATTGTTGATGGGCAGCAAGACCGATCCGAGTTGGATGGTCATGGATGCTTTACCTGTGACACCGCCTGACCTTCGCCCTATGGTGCAGTTGGATGGTGGTCGTTTTGCGACATCTGATTTAAACGACTTGTACCGCCGAGTCATCAACCGTAACAACCGCTTGGCTCGCTTGATTGACATGGGTGCGCCTGAAATCATCATCCGCAACGAAAAACGCATGTTACAAGAATCTGTGGACGCCTTGATTGACAATGGTCGTCGTGGACGCACCGTCGTAGGACCGAATAACCGTCCCTTAAAATCCTTGTCCAACATTATTGAAGGGAAGCAAGGTCGCTTCCGTCAAAACTTGTTAGGTAAACGTGTCGACTATTCAGGTCGTTCTGTTATTGTGGTAGGCCCTAAATTGAACTTGCATCAGTGTGGATTGCCTAAAGAAATGGCGATTGAACTGTTTAAGCCCTTTGTCATCAATAAATTGATTGAAGGTGGGGAGTGTCAAAACATTAAATCCGCCAAGAAAAAAATCGAACGTGGTGAGACGATTGTGTGGGATGTCTTGGAAGAGCTGATTAAGGGGCATCCTGTGCTTCTTAACCGAGCACCGACTCTGCACCGTTTGGGGATTCAGGCCTTTGAACCTGTTTTGGTAGATGGTCGAGCGATTCAGTTGCATCCCTTGGTCTGTATGGCGTTTAACGCCGACTTTGACGGTGACCAAATGGCGGTTCACATTCCCTTGTCTTTAGAAGCTCAATCGGAAGCACGTATGTTGATGCTCGCAACCAATAACGTGTTGCTTCCTGCGACAGGTAAGCCTGCGATCACTCCAACGCAAGACATGGTTTTGGGTCTTTACTATCTAACTTTAGATAACCCCAACTCCAATAAGGGTGAAGGGATGCGTTTCTTCAGTTTTGACGATGCTTTAGCAGCATTTGAAGCACAAGTCCTTCATATTCATGCCCGTATTGCCGTGAGAGATTCCGACGGTACGATGATTGACACGACGGTGGGACGCATTATTTTCAACAAAACCGTGCGTCAAGCCCTCGCTCAAGTTTAGCGACCCATAGGCAAGCCTCTTCAAAAGGCTTGCCTGCTCTTCATCCTTCTTAATACCATTTTTTAATTCAATGAAAGAGGTTTTGCGATATGACAACCCTGCAAAGCAAGAAAAAAACCGAGTTCTATAACAAAATTATGAATAAAAAAGAGCTGGGTAAGCTCATTTTAGGGGTCTATAATGAACATGGCGGTGCCAAAGCAGGCAACCTTGCCAACCTATTGAAAAACTTAGGCTTTCGTTATGCGACTTTGGCAGGTGTCACGATTTCGATTGAAGATTTGGATGTGCCTGCGGTGAAAAAAGAGTTGATGCAAAAAGCCGAAGATGAAATTAGTCAATCTCGTCAACGCTATTTGCGAGGCGAAATCACTGAAGTAGAACGCTACACGAAAGTTATCGATACATGGGCTGAAACCAACGAAACCCTGACCAAAGCGGTCGTCGACAACTTCGATAAGCTCAACTCCATTTACATGATGGCGTTCTCTGGCGCTCGTGGTAACTTGTCACAAGTTCGTCAGTTGGTGGGGATGCGTGGTTTGATGGCGGATTCTCAAGGGCAGATTATCGACGTTCCCATTAAAACCAATTTCCGTGAAGGCTTAAGCGTAACCGAATACATTATTTCGAGCTATGGTGCGAGAAAAGGCTTGGTAGATACCGCCTTGAAAACCGCCGACTCGGGTTACTTGACGCGTCGTTTGGTGGATGTGGCTCAAGATGTCATCATCACCGAAGAAGATTGTGGCACACAAAAAGGTGTGTGGATGCGTTCCATTAGCGATGGTAGTTCTGTTGTGGTTACCCTTGAAGATCGAATCGTGTCAAGAGCGTCTGCGGTTGATGTGGTGCATCCTGAAACAGGGGAAGTCCTGGTTCAAGCAGGTCAAGTCATGACCGAAGCCATTGCGGAAGCCATTAACGAAGCAGGCATTGAAGCGATTTTGGTGCGTTCCGGTCTGACGTGTGAAACCAATTTCGGGATCTGCCAAAAGTGCTATGGTTGGTCGCTTACCACGAATAAGTTGGTGGATCAAGGCGAATCGATCGGGATTATGGCGGCACAATCCATCGGTGAACCAGGTACACAGCTCACCATGCGTACCTTCCACACAGGGGGTGTATTTAGTGGTGGTGTGTCTCGTGAAATCGTCAAAGCGACGAATGCGGGTAAAGTCAAAGTTGAAGTGCCTGTTCGTGATTTCCGTACCCGTCATGGAGACGTGGTGGATATTGCCACTCGTGACGGTCAATTGGTGATTGAAAATACCAAAGGCAAAGACGAAGTCTATACGGTTCCCTTTGGAGCGACTTTGTTTGTGCATAAAAAAGGGACTGCGGTTGAAGCAGGGCAAGCCATTTTTGAGTTTGATCCGAGTTCGGCTCGTGGTAACATGAACCGCTTGACTGAAAAAGCGACCAAAGATATTACGGCTGATTTAAGCGGTAAAGTGCGTTATGAAGACTTTGATGCCGATGAAAAGCGGGATCGTCAAGGGAACATTTCACGCACCGCCAACCGTAGCGGTACGATTTGGGTCTTGGGTGGGGATGTTTACAACTTACCTGCGGGTTCTGACCTTAAAGTGCAAGACTCCCAAAGCGTTTTTGAAGATGACGTGTTGGCTGAAACCATGCTACAAAGTGAGTATGGTGGAGAAGTCCGCCTGCCTGAAGATTTAGTCACGGTTGAAGCGAACATCAATAATGAAGATGTGAAAGTCATTGAAAACGGTAAGGAATTGACGGTTGTGATTGCATCAGTCAGTCCTGCCAATGCGACGTTTGTTCAAACGAAAAAAGAAATGTTGTGGCAAGTCGTGAGTGATACGGATAATGTGGAAGAAACCTACATTATTAAGGCTCCGCAAGGAACGACCGTTGAAAATGGTAGTATTATTGCCGAACTCGTCGATGATAGCGTTTCTGTTCCTACCAGTGGTGAAATCCGCTATGAAGGCGTAGAAGTCGACGAGCAACAAATCGTCACCAAAGCAGGGAAAGTCCTCTTTATTCCTGAAGAGATTCACCAAGTGTCTAAGGATATTTCCTTAAAAGCCCCTGGTTTGGATTCGGGTATGTTCGTCAAAGCAGGCACAGAACTCGTTAACGGTATTTATGCCCGTATTGATGGGGTCGTCAACTTTGTGGAAGAAAATGATATTATCCATGAAGTGATTGTGCGTCCTGGTGAATTGTATCGTGTGGATGAAGTCAAAGACTTGCAAGTCGATGACGGTACCATTATAGAAGTCGGTGATGAAGTGGCTCCTGGTATTGCGGCAACGGTTCGCAGTTTGGTCACCATTACCTATCAAATTGATGATGCCGAAGATAGCTTCAATCCTGACACCGATGACACCTCTTCGCTGGAGTATGCGGAAGTCTTGATTCGTCCTGTGTATGAGTACGAAGTTGCCCCTCGTGAAGTGAACATTGAGTTCATGTCGACTGAAGAAGAGCATATTCGTGTCATTCCTGTAACGCAATTGCAAGCCACCGATGGAGCCAAGCTTCGTTCTGTAGAAGGCACCTCTTTACTACGCACAAGTTTGGTGCTTCAAATGGGTGGTTTTATGTCTCGCCTAAAAGGTGTGACGGAACTGCAAGCCTTAACCGAAGAAGAACAAGAATTGAAAGTGGTTGTGCTTGAGCATATCACCATTCGTCACAACAATAGCTCTGAAACGGTTCGTGCTAATGCGACCAAGACCATGTTGTTGGTGGAACACGGCGATATTATTGAGAAAAACGGATCCGTGGTTAAGTCACAAGTTTTGGCGACAACCAACGGTACGATTTTGCTACCGAAAGATGCTGATGCTCGTGAGGTGCGTCGTTTATTGCTCGTGTCCAAAAAGCATTTGAAGGAACAGACCTTAGCAGGCGATGTCATCGTCAAAACGGGCGACTTCATTCGTGTTGGGCAAGCTTTAGATAATAAAGGTACGCTTTCGATTGATTCGGCACAAGTGGAAGCGGTCGACGGCAAAACGGTCACCCTTCACATTGGACGCCCTTACTTGATTAGTCCTGGTACGCAGTTGCAGGCTGAAAATTACGGTCTGTCTCAACAAGGCGACTTGATTGCCACCTTGATCTTTGAACGTCAAAAAACAGGGGATATTGTTCAGGGTCTTCCTAAAGTCGAAGAACTTTTGGAAGGTCGTAAGCCTAAAGAAATTGCGGTTTTGGCTCCCTTTAATGCCAAGATTGAAATTACATGGGATGAAGAAGTCCCTCACGTCTATTTGATTGACGATGAAGCGGGTCGTGTGGAAGTGGCGATTCCTTTGGGAGCAAACCTCTTGGTGGAAGACGGTCAACGCATCAAAGCAGGTGAGCAAGTCACCGACGGTTCGATCAATCCACATGAACTTCTTGAAATTTCAGGGGTTGAAGCCGTTAGCCAATTCTTGGTCGAAGAAGTGCAACGAGTCTATCGTTCGCAAGGCGTTGAAATTGCCGACAAGCACTTGGAAATCATTGTGCGTCAAATGACTCGCAAGGTTCGTATTGATGAAAGTGGCGACACCTTCTTGCTGGGTGGCGAATTGGTGGATATGAAAGTCCTTAATGAAGCCAACCGTCAAGCGGAAGAAGCAGGGCAGCGTCCTGCCGCTTACTCTCCTGTTTTACTGGGGATTACCAAAGCCAGCTTGAACACGGAAAGTTTCATCTCCGCCGCTTCGTTCCAAGAAACGACACGGGTCTTGACGGAAGCCGCTGTTGAAGGACGTATCGATCTCTTGCGTGGACTGAAAGAAAACGTCATTATCGGACGCCTCATTCCAGCAGGTACTGGTTTCCCACGCTTTAAAGATCAGCGTCGTGAGCTTGAGCAAGACGATTCCGCTAACCTCAAATCTAATGCTCGTAAGCCTTCAGCGATTTTGGAAGAAATCGAAAGCATGTTTGGTTCTCCCGATGTGGAAAGCTTCAGCGACTTCTTGCTGGATGATAGTTTTGCCTCTTCGATGGGCATGGGTATTGAAAGTGAAGAAGAGTTCGATGACTTGGCGGCAAACATCGCCGATGATGACCTAATTGGTTAGTTATTTATAGATATTAAAGGGATTCTTCCTTGCTTTGGCAGGGGATGAATCCCTTTTCAGAAGGAAGAAAAGACCGTGCTTTCAAAAAGCAAAGAAGCCTTTCGTCGTGTACTGCTTTATCAAGCTTTGCTTTTGGTCGCTGTGTTTTTCACCTTGCCATTTTGGCTACTTGCCTTTGTGTTTGTACCGAAATTGCGTGCAGGATTTTGGCAAAAATGTGGCTTTATTTCACCTGCCTTAGAAGAAAAGCTCGACAAATTGAACCGAAACCAGCCTGTCTTGTGGATCCATGCGGTTTCAGTCGGTGAACTTTTAGCGGTAAAGCCCTTGATTCATCTGCTTTTAGAGCAGAACATCACAGTGGTGATTAGTACCACCACCAAAACAGGGCAGACCCTCGCCCAAACCGATTTAGGCAATCAGTGTGTGGTACTCTATTTTCCCTATGATGCCTTTTTTGCAGTGAATCCGCTCGTGAAAGCCATTCGTCCTGATTTGGTCATGATTATGGAAACGGAATTATGGCCGTATTTTATTTGGTATGTGGGTCACCGTACTTCGACCGCTTTATATTTAATCAACGGACGCTTGTCGGATAAATCTTTTTTGGGCTATCAAAAAATCAAACGCTTTTTAAGACCCATTTTAAGCTTGTTGGATCACGCCTACATGCAAACCAAGTTGGATGCCCAGCGTTTTAAGTCCTTACTCTTGCCTCATGCCATCAACAAGGTCTCTGTTTTGGGCAATTTAAAATTTGATTTACCGCCTTGGCACGAACGACAAGATAAAATCCAGCATCTCAAAAAACTCTTCAATTTCCCGAAAGACAGCACGGTTATTACAGTGGCGTCGACCCATGAGGGGGAAGAGGCTTTGTTGTTGAATGTATTGTATGAGTTGTCTCGTGATTTCCCTGAATTGCGGGTGGTCTTGGTACCTCGACACCCTGAGCGGATCCCTCAAGTCAGCCGTTTATTAAGGGAAGAAACCTTTCGCTTTCGTTTGAGATCGTCTTTGAGTGACACATCTCTCAATACAGAAAAAACGGTTTTGGTGGACAGCATCGGCGAATTAAAAGACATCTTGGCGTTTTCGGACATGGCGATTGTCGCAGGGAGCTTTTTGCCTCACTTAGGGGGGCATAACATTCTGGAGCCAATCATGGTAGGTACACCTGTTTTATATGGTCCTTACATGAACAATTTTAAGGAAATTGCTTACACGGTAGAACAACATGAAGCAGGCATCCAGGTACAAGATGCCCTTGCCTTAAAGCACGCCATTGTGGAATTGATGACCAATACCCACGAGCGTGAACGTTTGGTCAAAGCGGGTTATGTCATGTTGGCGGCTCATCAAGGGCAGACGCATAGCTTGGTGGAAGCCGTCTTAAAGCAATTGCACTGGCATTCCATATAGCGTTTAAATGGTATTAAAACACTATAGAAAGATCTGCGAAAGTCCCATTCGGCGAATCTTCATGTGCACGAAGCGTGAGTGATTGCAAGCAATCAACAAAACAAGCCGTTGTTCGCTTCGCGAGTGATTGCAAGCAATCAGCGTTGTGTACGTCTATGTACACGCCTCAAAAGCCGTTTGTTTTTCCTTGAATCTTCATCCGACTTGAACTTTTGCAGAGCTTTCTATATTAATCCTGAATGTACATTCTATCCTTAAGGTATTTACGCACATCATCCAAGCAGGATTGCACAATGCGTGTAATGCGAGAGCTGGAAAGCCCCATTTCATCCGCAATATCTTTGACCTGCATGTTCTTGTAAAAGCGACATTCCATAATGTACTTTTCACGAGGGGGCAACGCCTTAATCGCTTTTTTCACCGCTTTACCCAATTCAGAAATTTCAAGTTCTTCTTCAGGGGTGGCTGAACCGTCGGCAATGGTGTCGAAACTGGTGGTGCCGTCTTCGCTGGTTTGCAAGCTGTCGATCGACAAAATCGTTTCATACACCGCTTCACGGACGCTTTCAATGCTGTTGCCTGCTTCATCAACGGCATCATTTTTTTTATGTTTGAGCGTGTACCATTTTAAACGCACCCGAATCTCATTGCGAATCCCCCAACGAATGGCGGTTGCCATGTACGAGATATTCAAACGTGCCATATCTTCAGGGCTTTTGGTGTTAATCAAGTTTTGAACAGACAACGCCCCAATACTAATGAGTTCTTCAAGTTCCACCATGTGAGGCGGAATACGCCGAAACTCGGCACGAGCCACCCGTTCCACCAAGTTTAAATAATCTGCCACGTTATTGCTTTTCGTCGTTTGACGAGGCATTACGGCGTAAGTATGTTGGTCTTGCCGCACAAAGTTTTGTTGTAATTGTGGAATGACGGCATCCGTAGGCAGCACCGTTTTGCTCACATTTTGAGCGATGGTAGGCTTTTCGCTTGCTTTAGGTTGTTCAAAGGGGTTTTGAGCTGAAGTCATAGGGTGAAATCTCCGCCAATTGACAACACCACAGTATGAATCCACTGTGGAGAGGGTCTTGTTCTAGGTATCGACACCTTAAACAGAGACTCCAAAGCACTCCCCTATTTAGAGGGGATGATATTACCTTTTAAATGGTATAAGCTTTTCAAGGCATGCCATTTATGTCATAATGAAAACAATGATAGAGATAGGGTTTCAAGGTATGGAAAATCTGCTACAACATAATGAATGGATCAGTGCTTTACTGCCCAATTCGTGGCGAATTATTGTGCAATTCACAATTCTAGCAGGGATTTTGTATTACGTTCACAATAAGTTTATTCGCTATAGCCATGCGGATCACTTGGTGAAAGGCTTATTTATTGTCTTGATCTTGCTGGTGGGGCTTTGGGCATTGGCTCAAAAGTTTCAATTTATGATTTTAGAAATCGTGTTCCGCACGAGTATTCAACTGCTTGTGATTGGTTTAATCGTTATTTTTCAGCCTGAATTAAGACGAGTCTTGCTCTTTTTCGGGCAGAACGACTGGTTGAGTTTAAGTACGAATTCGGTAAAGCCGTCCCTTTCCTACGGAGAACCGTGGCAAGCGGTAAAAACCTTGAGTGATGTCATTCGCTTTTTGTCTAAATCGAAGACAGGGGCGTTGATTGTGCTGGACTTGGATCCTGATGAGTCCTTGGATGCCCATTACCTCGAAATGGGTACGCCAATTAATGCCATTATGTCGTCTCCGTTGATTTTAACCATTTTTCACCCCAATACACCGTTGCATGATGGGGCGATGGTCATCAATCGAGAAAACCATATCGTTTCCGCTGGGGTTTTATTACCTTTAACGGAAGATCCTAATTTAAGCTGGCGTTACGGCACACGGCATCGGGCGGCGATTGGTTTGACTGAAATTTCTAATGCGGTGTGTTTAGTCGTTTCTGAAGAAACAGGTGCCATTTCCTTTGCTCAAGACGGTAAAATTACGAAGCTGGCTTCAGCAGAAAGTTTGACATCTAAGTTAGAAGACTTGTACGCCACTGAAGTGACGGACGATGAAGAAGAAAGTTCACAAGGCATTTTCTCTACCCCTGTGAGCCAGCTGATGAACTTGGCTCGACGGATTCAGGGGAATCCTAAAGGTTCGTTTTGGTCGAAGTGGAAGAGCTAGTTTCTGTTAAGCAGGTGGTTGAATGTAGCCCTTACTCATAGGATTAGACTTGCCCGCCGAACGCACTTGGCTGATTTTTTCGGCATAGTTCACCCGTTGGTGATGGATCGCACTTAAGCCTTTCGTAAACGACTTCTTGATTTTCCAGATTTCTTGCATGGTAATGGGGCATTCGTCAAACTGACCGTCTTCAATGCGTTGCTTGAAAATGATTTCTAACAAGGCATCCACTTGGTCGGGGGTGGGGGAGTTTAAGGCACGCACGGCGGATTCAGCAGCATCGGCAAGCATGACAATCGCCGTTTCACGAGTTTGGGGCTTAGGCCCTGAATAGCGAAATTGGGCTTTGGTGACGTGATCTTTGCCTTCTTCCTTAAGGGCTTGGGCGTAAAAGTATCCACAAATGAGTGTACCGTGATGTTCAGGCATAAAGGCTTGAATGGCATCAGGTAATTTGTACTCTTCACCTAACTTCATACCGTCAATGGGGTGAGCCGTTACAATGAGTTTGCTCATGCGAGGGTTCAAATAATCATGCGGATTCGACACGCCAAAATAGGCTTGATTTTCAACAAAATAAATCGGACGCTTCATTTTACCGATGTCATGGTACAAGCACCCCACACGAGTCAACAACCCGTTGGCGTTAATATCATCAGACGCCTGTTCTGATAAAGTCGCTAATAACAAGCTATGATGGAAGGTCCCAGGGGCTTCGACTTGTAGACGCTTAATCAAGGGATGATCCAAATTTGACAGTTCTAGCAAGGTCAAAGATGATAAAAAATCGAAGAGATATTCAAGTGCGGGAGACAAGCCCACCGACAAGAAAAAGGGTAAGACGCTGGCGAATCCGCCTGAAATAATAAAAGAGCTTAACGAGAGTTTGTCTAAACTGGGGTAGATGAATAGTAGGTTTACCAGTACGATGCCTCCCCAAAAGAAGGTGGACTTGACCAAGTCTCCACGGGCTTTGACGACACCTCGTTGATAGAAAAAGTAATTTTGAAGCGACAGGCTCATAAACCATAACACCCACAAGCTATGACTCACTTCCGAAGGCAAGAGCAGTAAAAAACCCAAGAATGCCAACAATACGGATGCTGATCGGCGAGGCACATCCACCACATAGGTACAAAAGCTAAAGGTCGCACTAATCGCCAGCACCATTAAATAAAGGTAAGGCGACTTCATAAAGGCAAGGGCGATATAGGTCATCGTCACAAAACTGACGATGAAATAGGCTCGTTGCCTGCCTTTTAGCGTAGGGAAGCTAAACCACAACCACGCCACCGCCATGAGCGTGTACAAGACCAACGGTAAAATGGTCAATAGTCCACTGGCTTCAGGAGTAAGGCTTTCAAGGGTTACGGTGCTTACACCCATTAAGGCATCCTTTTTTGAAACGGTTCTACGTCATTGCGAGCGTAGCGTGGCAATCTGTAAATATAATGCAAGTGGTGAACAGATTGTTTCGTTTCACTCGCAATGACGGTGCGTTAATTAGACTTTGCTAAAGTTTACAAGTGGATTGTATCATGAAGCGAGCTTAAAATGATACAATCCCTCTTTTCTTCGCTTTGAATTAAGTAAAGTTCCGAATGATATTGCCCACAACGGAATTATTAGATCCACCGCTTACCACACTGCCTGACACAGTTTTTACGCCACTTGCTGCAACGATACGTCTGGAAAGGCGTTCAAAGGGCATGCTTTGTAACATCACTGTGCCACGTCCTTGCAAGGTCGCCAAGAATAAGCCTTCGCCACCCAGTAAGCTGGATTTTAGATCCCCTGCAAACTCAATGTCAAAGTTGATTCCTTCTGTAAACCCGACGATGCAAGAAGGATCAACGAGGATCTTTTCACCTTGTAATTGCTTGGTAATGACGGTTCCACCCACACTTAAAAAGACTTTGTCGTCGCCGTCTATTTTCTGCAAAATAAAACCTTCGCCACCGAAGAATCCACTGCCTAAACGCTGATTGAAAAACAAGTCTATTTTCGTGCCTAAAGAAGCAGCGAGAAAGGCATCTTTCTGAACAATAATACGTCCACCCAAGGCTTGCATATCCAACGGCACGATTTTCCCTAAAACTTCACCTGAAAACGCAATGGTTTTAGGGCGAGGGGCATTATTGGTGAAATGCGTCATAAAGAGGCTGTCGCCTGCAAGCACCCGTTTGCCAGCACTCCATAAGTTATCAAAAAATCCTGCGGAAGGATTACTGCCGTCCCCTAATTTTGTTTCAAAACTAATGTTGCTATCCATATAATTCATCGCCCCTGCTTCGGCAATGACCGTTTCACGAGGGTCTAAGGTAATTTCAACAACTTGAATATCGTCTCCTAAAATTTCATAGTCGATGACATGACAGCGTTTTTGATGGTTCATTTTTTTCTCTCTCTCTGCAAATTTTAATGAGTTCAAATTCAACAAAACTTAATTATTTCTCAACTGTGAATATTGTAACACTATTTAGCTTGTTTGGGTTACACTAAGCCTTAATTCTTATACCATTTAAACCAATTTGGAGACTGCCTTTCATGTCAAACCCCTTCCCTGAACCTATTGCGATTTTAGACTGTGGAGCTCAATACACCAAGGTGATTGATCGCCGTTTGCGTCAAATGAACGTGGAATCGTTGATTTTTCCGATTGATGTTCACGCATCTGTCTTGCAAGACGCTGGTATCAAAGGGATTATCTTGAGCGGAGGACCTCACTCGGTGTATGATGCAGGGTCTCCGCAGTGTGATGGGGCTATTTTCGATTTGGGCGTTCCTGTTTTAGGCATTTGCTACGGCATGCAATTGATGACCCAACACTTTGGAGGCACGGTAGAAAGCTGTTCTCGCAAGGAATACGGCGAAACCGAAATCTCGGTGGATACGGAAAGCCCTCTGTTCAAAGGCTTAAATAGTACGCAGCATGTGTTGATGAGTCATGGCGATAGCGTCACACAACTAGGCGAAGGCTTTGTCGCTATTGCGGAATCTGTGTCTGAAGAAGCAGGCAAAACGGTGAATGTGCATGCAGGCATTGCTCACCAAAGCAAACCATTTTACGGCGTACAGTTTCACCCTGAAGTGGAACTTAGCACCGAAGGCACCGCCATGCTCGAACGCTTTTTATTCGATATTTGTCACCTTTCAGGATCCTTCAAATTGGCGGATCGACTCGAAACCATGCTCGATGAACTCAAGCAACAGGTGCAGGATCGCCCTGTTTTTGTGCTGGTGAGTGGGGGCGTGGATTCTTCTGTGGTGGCGGCGGCGTTGATTAAAGCCTTGCCTGCCAAACAAGTCTATGCCGTGCATATCAACACGGGCTTGATGCGTCAAGATGAAAGCGATCTCGTTTGCGATGCCCTTCAAGCCATTGGCTTAACGCATCTTAAACGTCTCGATGCTCAAGACTTTTTCCTCGATTTCACCACGCTTGATGATGCAGGTCGTACAATTGGGCCGTTGAAAGAAGCGACGGATCCAGAAGAAAAACGCCGTCTCATTGGCGATGCTTTCTTCCGCTTGATTGATGCCGAGATGAAAGCCACGCTTGAAGAAGCTGGCGTTAGTGCGGATGATGTCTTGCTCGCTCAAGGGACGCTACGCCCTGATTTGATTGAAAGTGGGAATAAGGATGTTTCTAAAACGGCTCAAAAAATCAAGACGCATCATAATGATGTGCCTCTCATTCAAGCCCAGCGTGACAAGGGACTCATCGTCGAGCCTAACCGTGACTTGCATAAGGATGAAGTCCGCCAAGTGGGGCGTTTGCTCGGCTTGCCTGAAGCCTTGGTCATTCGCCAGCCTTTTCCAGGTCCAGGTTTGGGCGTACGGATGCTCTGTGCCAATACCGCTTATGGCTTAGACGCTTACGATACGCTGAATGCGGATCTTCAACGTGTGGCGAGTGAGTTTGATTTAAAAGCTGTTTTATTGCCTGTTCGCACTGTTGGTGTGCAAGGCGACGGACGCACTTATAGTTATGTCGCAGCGATTGAAGCGGACGATTTTGACAGCATCCACGGCTTTAAAGCCGTGCGTCATGCGGCTCGGGAACTCACCAATCGTCTGCCCTTGATTAACCGCATCGCTCTCAACATCGCTCCGTCTCGTGTGTTGGCAAGCTCGATTAAGACGATTACCCCTACGACGCTCACGCCTGACGCCATTGCTCAATTGCAAAACTGGGATGCTCATGTAACGGATTACACCATGGCTCACGCCGATTTCAACGCTATTAGTCAGTTGCTCGCCGTGATGTTGCCTGTGGCGGTCGACGGCGTCGGCAGTCGTTCGTTGGCGGTTAGGGCGGTGGTGACCAGTGACTTTATGACGGCTCGACCAGCGTTAGTGGGGCAGGAATTGCCTGAAGGCTTTTTGTCGGGTTTAGGCTCGTATTTACAGGGACTCGCTGGGGTGGGTCATGTGTTTTACGACATCACCAGCAAACCTCCTGCCACCGTGGAGTGGGAGTAGATTTGTATTGATTAATAGAAGCTGTGCTAAAATAAGTTTATCTACTTCATGCTACTGAAATAAAGGATTTTGTCATGTCTGAACCTATTTATGAGTCGATTCATATTAAAAACTTTGGACCGCTCAAGGATTTAAAATGGGACAACTTAGGAGGCATCAACCTCATTGTGGGCGAAAATGGTTCGGGAAAAACTTTTTTGCTCAAGGCTTTGTATGCCACCATAAAAGCCATTGAAACACACGAGCGAGGGGACGATATAAAGAAGCCGTTTCCTGCTCACTTAGGTGAAAAACTACATTGGACGTTTCAAGCAAAAACGATTGGTGATTTAGTTACCAAACAACCTGACAAAAAACCAGCTGATTTTCAAGCTATTATATCAAAAAAAAATATTCATTTTACGTTTGGACAAGATGCGACAAAGCAAGTCACTTTGATTGAGAATAAAGTCGAACGAAAAAATATAGACTCTATTTTTCTTCCACCCAAAGAAGTGCTTTCTACACAGAAAATCATTTTACAAAGTCGTGATAAAGACAAGATCTTTGGCTTTGATGATACCTATTATGATTTAGCGGTAGCATTAGGAGGCGTCCCCGTTAGAGGTAACTTTCAGAATGAAGTCAAAACCTTTCGTGAGCAGTTAAAAACAATGCTCGAAGGGAAGATTGAAGCGACAAAAGAAGGAGAGTGGATTTACACGAAAGGTAAATATAAGTTTCCCATGAGTGTTACAGCGGAAGGCATCAAAAAGTTAGGCATTTTAGATACCTTACTTGGTAGTAAGTACCTCGTTAAAGGTTCTGTTATTTTTATTGATGAACCTGAAACAGCCTTACATCCTCATTATATCTCTACTTTTTTAGAAGAACTTGCCTTGTTAGTAGATGCAGGCTTTCAAATTTTCATGGCATCCCATTCTTATTTTGTCATTAAAAAGTTGCACATTATCGCATTGCGAGAACAAATGGATATACCTGTTCTCCTGTATGAAAAAAATGCAGAGGGGTCTCAATGGCATAGTGAAAATCTAAAAGAAGATATGCCTGATAACTCAATTATTGAGGAGTCTATCACTTTGTATAAAGACGAAATGAGACTTTGATATTATGGTAAAGTTCTTCGAGGATAAAGAGTCTGAAATTTGTTTTGGTTCATTTGAAGAAATGGATTGCATAGAATTAGACAAAGCGATCTTATACAAGAAGCATTTAAATAGTAAAGGTGTTTCGGCGGTTGATTTTATTCTACATCATGGTACTCCTGAGAAGAAGAAACTAAGTTTTATCGAAGCCAAACGGAGTGTACCAAGAGCAGATGTGGCAGACGAAATAGACAGTTTACTTAAAAAATTTACAGACTCTCTTTCTCTTCTATTAGCTTATGCTTTTAAACGACACGAATACATGGAAAGGTTTCCAACTCTTATTTCTGAATTAAATAGTTCACATCTGATTAATTTTGAGTTTATTGTGATCTGCAATAATACAAAGGAAAGTAAAACGGCTCATAACGAACAAATAGAGATCCTTACCCGAGAGATTCGAAAACAGTTCAAAACTCTCCCCTTGTCTGAAATATGGAATATTCCTCGCCATTCGATTAAAGTCTTGAGTGTTGAAATGGCTATTGAACAGGGATTAGCGGTTTTACCCCAAGGCACCCCGCAATGAGTACATACATCGGCATGGATTACGGGAAAAAACGCATTGGCGTCGCCTATTGCGACGACAGCGAAACGTTTTGCTTCGGACTCCCCACACTCGCAAGAACCAAAATCCCCCTTGTTGAAACCCTCAACCAAGTGCTAGCCCTCATCGACGACAAAAAAGCCGTGGCTCTGGTCATGGGACTCCCCCGCAACATGGATGGCTCCGAAGGCTTTATGGCAGACGCCGTCTACGATTTCGCCGATGCCTTGCTAGAGAAACGTCCTGAATTGCCGATTTATCTGTTGGATGAACGGTTGACCTCTAAAATTGCGGAACAGCATATTCGTGAGTCGGGTAAAGCTCCCAGTCGTCACAAGGGATTAATCGATGAAGAAGCCGCTCGTGGGATTTTGACGGACTTTCTCAAGATGCCTCTCGAACGACGAAATCTTTATAGCCCTATATAGTTCGTAAACTTTCTAGTTCCAGCAAAGCCGTGTAGGTGGGTAAAATATAGAGCGTTTCCCCCTCTTCAACCCCTGCTAACGCCAGATGCAAGGCGTTTTCTAAAGACGCTTTCACCTGCGGATGCCAATGCATGTCCAGCGTAGCGTGTTGCAGACGGTTCGCCAAGTCATAGGCACGTTTGCCGCTCACCGTGTAGCGTTCCGCATTCGGATGCGTGGTCAATAATTGCTCGAAATCGGCATCCCAAATCCACGAGACATCTTCGCCGTCGGCATAAGAATCGTTTAAAGCAATTAAAACGTGTGCCTTTTTGTCATCACACACGGTCTTAATCACTTCAGAGGCACCTGCAGGGTTTTTAATCAGCATAATTTGAACAGATTTGCCTTCAATCACTCGCTTTTCAGCCCTGCCGAACATGGCATGATGCGTGTCCAACGCCGTTTGAATGGCGGTGACTGGCGTGTGATAATGCCCTGCCACAGAAGCCCCTGCTAAAACATTGTAAGCGTTATAAAGTCCCATTAAAGGGCTTTTGAGAATAATCCCCTGCCCGAGGACGTGGTGATCCAACCTTAAATGCCAGCCGTCGGCTTCTACGTTTAACGGCGTGATACTGGCATCTAAATCAGGACGCTTCAATCCACAACCTTCACAAAACCAGTCGCCCAAGTGAGCAAAACTACGGCTACGATACAAAACCGCTTGCCCACATTCAGGGCAGTTCGCCACTTCCTGCGGATGCGGCACCGTTTTCGCCAAGCCTGTTGCCGTTTTTTCCGACGCTTGCCCACTCACATTTAAGCCAAAATAAAAGACGCCAAGCCCCTGTTTTTCGGCATTTCGTCCCATACCCACGAGCATGGGATCGTCCGCATTGAGGAATAGCGTGCCTGTTGTAAAGGGAATACCCTCTTCGATAAAAGCCGCTGTGGTCGAAAGTTCCCCATAGCGATCCAGCTGGTCTCGAAAGAGGTTCATCACCACTAAATCAGACGGCATAACCGCTGGGGCGACTTTGCCGACGGTGGCTTCATCCGTTTCTAGCACGGCAACTTGGGCGTGATAAGCACCGTTCCACCCAACCGCTTGAGCCAAGCTTGTGGTGATGCCATAGACCAAGTTCGCCCCTTTTTCATTGAGCAAGCAGGCGTCATGATTCGCTTCAAAGATGTCTCGTAAAAAGGTGGCGGTCGTGGTTTTGCCGTTGGTGCCTGTTAGCATCACACGAATCTTCGGCAACTTTTTGCCTAAGGCGTTTAACAATTGCGGATGCCACCTTAAAGCCAACTTACCAGGTAAGCTGGTGGCGGAACCCTTGCCACTTAAGCGAATCGCCAAGCTTAACGCTTTGACGAAAAGGCTTGCCAAGGCATCTTTGAGCGTCCAAGTGGTAATAATTTCAGACACTTCGTTCAAGACTCTTTTCTATTAAGCAGTTTTCTTTCTGCAATATAAATTTGTCTCTCATTTTCTACTGTCAGTTCCGCTTGTTTTACTTTCATAAAATGTCTTACAGGATACTCTTTCAATAAAGGATATTCCGTCACTTCAATGAGAGCATCAAACTTACTAATCAATTCTTCCATTGTAAGACTCTGCTCACGAATAGCTTTAGATTCAGCGTAGGTTAGAAATAAATCTGCAATAATATGTAAAGTTCTAAACTCTTTTTCATCTAAGTAATTTTTGGCAATCTGAACTTCTTGTTTGCGAGGTGCCTTTTTCCCCTCCATAACAGTTAAGCCCATCTGTTCTTTGTTATGATCCGCACGTTCTATTTTAATCTCAGGAGCCGTCATTTCAGTTGCGGCAAAATAAAATTTATCTTGTATTTTAGCGAAAAAACTTCTCCATGCTTTCGATTCTGACGAATAATCCACAGCAGAAATTTTAAAGCACTCAGAAACCTGCTTATAGACATTTTTTTCACTTAAGCGTAATTCTCTTAATTTATGAGAGAGGTTACTTAATGCTTCAGGGTCTTGTGCTAATCGAGCTTCATTTAAGACATACCCAGAAACAATATAGGTCTTTAAAATTTTGGTTGCCCATTGCCTAAACTTAGTAGCTTTTTGTGAAGACACACGATACCCAACAGAAAGAATCATATCTAAATTATAATGATTTATTTCACGTGAAACGCTTCTCTTACCTTCTTTTCGAACTACTCTAATTTTTCGAGTAGTTGGATTTTCTTCTAATTCCTCAGAACCATAGATATTCAGTATGTGGTAAGTAATCGTATTTGATTCTACCGAAAATAATTGCCCTATTTGTTCCTGTGTCATCCATAGCGTTTCAGCATTTGAATCAATGGGCAATTCTAACTTTAGGTCAATTTCCAGATCTTCATAGATAGCAATAGGATTGTTGTTGTTTTCATTTTCTAGGGGCATCTACATAATTCCTTAGGCTTCAAATAACAGGAGTATTATATCACATTTCTAAATTGAGCAGAACTTTTTTAAATTAAGCGTTATAATAGAAACATATCATGTAATTAAGGAAGATCCCTTGACTACGCCCGTTTCAAAAGTCCATCATAAAGTGCCACCCAAACTTTGGGCGTTGGCGATGCTTACGGTGCTTTATGGTGCCGTGGTCTTCGCAGGGGTTTTAACCCCCTATGCCCCCAATAGCGTGAGAGAAACGCAATCCTATCTACCGCCGACCCCGATTCAATGGCGAAGCACCGAAGGGGCATGGGTGGCTCCTTACATCTTTCACTATAAACGAGTCTTTGATACCAAAAACCTACGCTTCACTTATGAACCTGAACTCGATAAACCTTACCCGCTTAAACTAGGGGTCAAGGGCGATGCTTACACGATGCTGGGCTTCATTAAAAGCGATTGGCATTTGCTCGGGGTAGAGGCTCCTGCGAGTTTGAGCTTTTTGGGGCGTGATGTCAACGGTCGAGACAACTTTTCAAGGCTCCTACACGCAGGGCAGATTTCCTTATTTATTGGCTTTTGTAGTTTGTTGGTATCTTTGCCCTTGGGGCTAAGCATCGGGGCATTGTCGGGTTATTTAGGCGGATGGGTAGACAATCTCCTCATGCGATTGACCGAAGTCTTAATGTCGATACCATCCATCTTCCTTTTGGTGAGCCTTGCCGCCTTATTGCCTGCGAGTTTAAGCAGTGGCGTGCGATTTGTCTTGGTGTCTATGTTGATGGCAACCATTGGATGGACGGGGCTGGCTCGTGTCATTCGAGGCATGGTCT
>JBILSS010000031.1:0-16327 GCA_044371965.1 Vampirovibrionales bacterium | reverse complement strand
CAAAAACATTGGCTTGCCGATGATGGTGAAACCCTTGCAGACAGGTTCAAGCGTCGGGATGTCGAAAGTCGAGCATGCCGATGAACTCGTCGATGCCTTGGATCTCGCCGCTGAACATGGCGGAAAAGTCATGGTCGAACGTTTCGCCAAAGGTAAAGATCTCACTGTGGGTGTGGTGAATATCGAAGGCGTGCCAACGGTGACGCCGATTTTAGAGTTGCGTCCCAAAACAGGTTGGTACGACACCAAAGCCAAGTATACCAAGGGGTTGACGGAGTTCATCCTACCAGCGGAACTCACACCTGAAGCCACGAAAGCCATTCAAGATGAAGCCCTTGCCGTGCATGAAACGCTGGGTTGCCACGGGGTGAGTCGCACCGATTTTGTCACCACGGAAGCTGGCGATTTCTACATTTTAGAAGTCAACAGCATTCCTGGGATGACCGACTTAAGCGATTTACCTGCTCAATGCAATGCGATGGGCATTGCGTATGACACGCTGGTGAACCATGTGTTGCACACCGCTGTCCAAACTCCTGAACTCATCGCCAAACGTCAGACTCCTAGCTTTGCGTAATTAAAGGAAAATCGGTACATGTCAGAAGACACTCCAGAAGAAAAGCAAAGCCCTGCTGAAGAGAAAGACTCACCGTCTTTGCTGGTGTCGTCTTTACCTGAAAACGCTAGTCATGAAGAAGAGCTTTTTCCTTCGACGTCTCCTTCGCATGAGCTTTCCCCTGAAGCGGAAGCCCGTTTGCGTCGGCGTGAAAAAATCCAGCGTCTATGGCAGGCTCGCCTCATGGAAGTCGCTCGATTCGTGGTCTTTGTGGGGCTGTTTTACGGGATCTATCTTTGGTTGATTCAACCGTATTGGACGCTGACGCCTCAGCGTGTGCAAGTGGAAGGCAACCGCATGATGCAAACGTCTCGACTCAAGCAAGGCTTGAAAAAAGAATTCGGCACGCATGTATTAACGCTCAATCCTGCGAAACTGGGGAAAGACTTAAAAGGTAGCGACCCCTTGATTGCTCGGGTGCAAGTTCGCCGTGTGCTTTTGCCGAAGCCTCATCTTCTGCTGCGAGTGAGTGAGCATCGTCCGTGGGGGCTGGTTTATAGTCCGTGGGAAAAGGCGAGCGTCTTGGCGTGGCATCACCAAAGCAATAGCAATGCCAAAGTACCGTCTCCTTTCGCCTTTGTCTTGGATTCTTATAAAAGTTTGCATTTCACGAAAACGCAGTATCAACTGCCCAAAGAAGCCCTCGCCGATCGCTTCACGTTTATGTTTATGGACACGGACGATTACCGTCGTTTGAGTCCCAATGCTCGTCAACAGCGTTTAGAACAGCTCGACCGTATTATTGAAGGCGTGCGTCAAATCAAGGGTGTGGACGTTGAAAGTGTCACGCTTTCTAAACGCCAGCATTTGCAACTTGATGTCACCCTTGATGCCCATCCTGTGGTGGTGGTCGCAGGCGAATTGGATGCAGGCATCTTCAAGCGATTGGCTCGTTTAAAGCCAGCGTTGAAGAAGATCCACGAACTCAATGAAGCATCCCCCAAGAACTTGATCGATCGGGTGGATGTGAGTTGGAACGAGAATCTATACTTAAGACGCCAACAGATATAGTATTTTAAATAAATAACCATACGTTGTCTCTTCGTTGTCGCTACGATTTTTTTGTTTGGTTATGTAGGTCTCACTACACGCCCGCACAAAAAAATCTAAGCTCCTAGAATAGCCTAACGTCTGCTTAATTCTTTAAAACACTATATAAAATAGCCTATTTTATATAGCACGCAAAACGATAGGAAGACATGACATGTTGCCAAAGGAACCCAAACGTATTTTACTTGTTCGTTTAAGTGCGAATGGGGATATTGTGCAAAGTTTTGATACCTTGAAACGCCTACGTCAACGGTTTCCCCATGCCTTTATCGGCTGGGCAGTGGGTGAAGCAGGGGCAAGCCTGCTCAAGCCTGTGATGCCGTGGCTCAACGCCGTTCATATCTTGCCGAATAAGGCGTGGAGCAAAGCGTGGGTGTGGGAACTCCTTCACCTCAACAAGCTCGGGCATGTGGATGCTAAAGTGCATCATGTTTTGAATGAAATTCACGCCCAACATTATGACGTCGCCATTGATGTGCAGGGACTCAACAAAAGTGCCGTCTTGCCTTTTGTGGTGGGTATTCCGCATCGGGTGGGATTCGCCAACGCTCGGGAGCAAGCCCGCTTCTTTTATACCGCAACCCCTGCTCGCTTGGGCGGATTTTTTCAGCCCAAGCAACATGCCACACAAGAGTTTTTGTCCCTGCTTGCCCCTTGGAATAATCCTTCACAGAAGCCTTTAAATGAGTTGGCTCCTTTAGAATGGAAGCCTCCCTTGCCGAAAACGCCGTTGTTCAATGCGTTGGATGAGGCTCATACGGAAGGGAAGTCGCTAATCGGACTCGCCCCCTTCACGATGTGGGCATCCAAGCATTGGGACGCCGTGCATTGGCAGGGTTTGATTGAAGGAATGTTTAGAAAACATCCTAATGCCTTAGGCGTGTGCATCGGTAGCCCTGCGGAAGTGGAAAAATGGCAGGCATTGGCTCAAGGGCTTTCACCAAATGCTCAAGCCCGTTTGATTCACTTGGAAGGTCAAACGAGCTTATTACAGCTCATGCACGTCCTAAAAAAGTTGGATGTGCTGGTGGGATCGGATTCAGCCCCCTTGCACTTGATGGATTGGCTGATTCGTGAAGGGGCGCATCCAGCAGGGAAAGTCGTTTCACTACTCGGACCGACGCATCCGTTACGCACAGGGGGGACGAGTGAGCAGGCGGTCAATTTGCATGTAAATTTACCGTGTATGCCGTGTCATAAGAAGGTCTGCCCCCTCGGCACGAATGCCTGTATGAAGACGCTATCCATTGAAACCGTTTTGTCAAAAGTTTAAGGTTGACAAATAGCACATTATTTTTATGACGGGTCTTAAAGCCATTATAGCCAAGTTTAGAGTTTTCTGTACAGTAGGCTATTCTAGGAGCCTAGACTCGCAGATGGGCGAGGTGTACATAAACGTACATAAGCACATCGAGAATCGTAGCGACAACGAAGACGCCAGACGCTATTTAATCGTTTAAATGGTAAAAGACAGCCTCTAGCGATTCGTGGGAGGCTCAAGGCATTCTTGAATCTTCTGCAAGGCTTTTTGATTCAACGCCAAGGTCAAGTGATCCAACTTCCAGTCTTCTAATAAGTGATTGTACACTTGAGGACGGCGAGGCGACATCAACGAAGTCGATACAGGCACGGTTTGTAACATGGCATTTTGAAACGGTACCATAAAGTCCCAAACCGCCATAATCGAATGATAGACGACATCTGCTCCCTGCTGCACCAAGGCTTGTTGGGCTTTCGTGAGTTGATCAAAGACTTCGGGAATGGGTTTGTCCAAATTACGAGGCACCCAGTATTCTTTCAAACGCTGTACGCCTGTGGCTCCTAAAAAGCCTGTGCCAAGGGTGACCAAGGTTTTAATCGGCGATTCTTTCGTCATCGACCAAATGTTGTCGATTAAATACTTCGCCACCAATCCACCAAGGCAATGCCCCACAACGTGAATGCGATCCACTTGATAGTGATGACACAAGGCGTTAATCTGCTCGTTGACGGCGACGGCGGCTTCACCCACTGAAGCGAGTCCATTTTTAGGCATTTCTGCCACATAAATCGGATACCCTTGGGTTTTAAAATGCTCCACCATTTCCCGAAAGAAATACGGCGGCGTGTTCAATCCAGGTACGACTAAAATAGGAAGACGATCTTCAGTAGTGACGAGTTCTGCTTCATCATCCCCCATAGACGCATAAGCTTCTGTTGAAACGGTGGGGCGAATAAGCTTGTCTGTTTCATGCAATAAATCTGAAATCAGCGGAATGACTTTTGAGGTATACGGACTTTGGCGGTTAAGGGCGTAATAGTCCTGCCGCGCGGACGCCGTCAAGCCCCACAAGCGAAAGCCTGAAATAAAATAGCTCCACAACCACGCATAAAAGCGGAAGATCGGCCAACGACGTGGGCGGTTCCATTCATTATAATACGCCATGATATTCTGCACTTCAAGGGCTTGCAATTGCCGATGAATCGGGCTGAGTTTGACCACGCCCATATGAAGCAAGCCTCCAACAGGGGTACGCATCCAAAAGACGCCAACACTTTCAAGCCATTGAGGCTTTTTACGTTTAGAGCGTTTGACTGTTGTGGGCATGACCATTGTTCATTTCATTGTTTTGGACAAGTAAAGAATAGCACTCCTATAAAAAAGGAGCAAGGGAAATAAACGCATTACTCTTAAAAGTAGTATAACGCAGTTTGAAATTATTTTAACCCCCTGATTCAATTATTTTACAAAAAGCAAAGGACTAGACCCTCTCGGTACTTTCACTTTTTCTGTGCTATAGTCTTCTATAGATGCAGACAAAAAAGGACAAAAACCATGGCAAACAAAGGGCTTGAATACGCATCCGTCTTGATGGGTTACCCTGCTTCCGCCTTTTTTATGCTAAAAATCGTAGCATATTTCTTCCATTTTAGTCCACCTGCATGGGTGTTTTTAGTGGTTATTTTAGTCGCTCACGTGTTTTCCCTCATTTACATTGTGAAAGGATTGGACTCATCGAAATAAATGTAACATTGCCATGGCTTGCCAGCTTAAGAAGTTTTTCGCTTACCAGTGTGGCGTGTATTTGCGTAAGCTTTCTTCTGCTGTATTCGCTGCTTTTACAGGGCGTCCTGCAGATTTGCGAACGCTATTTAAAAACCGCTTTTTGGCGATTAGTCGTGTATATTCCCTTTGCTTTAGGCCTCCTATTGTGCTTTGCCTTAGCCTTATTTTTATTTCCTCAAGAAAAAGTACTTGTCATCGCATTATTTTTTAGTTATAACTTATTAAAGATAGGGTACGGGGCTTACAAATCCTCTATACCGAATCGCATCGATTAGTTTTTAGGAGATAGCCTGCAACATGCAATCACACTTTTGGGAAGCTTCATTATACGGAATGCCTGTTCATGTGAACACCTTGATTATGGTTGCAGTGGCGTTGTTAATTTTGTTGGGTCTTACACGACTTTTGACGGCATCTATTTCTATTCGCCCCAGCCGACTTCAGATTTTTGCCGAAATGCTCTACGATTTTTGCCGAAGTATTACTTTTTCTTCTGCAGGCAAGCGTGGGGACACCTTCTTGTATTATGTCGGAAGTGTCTTCTTTTTTGTCTTGACCTGTAACTTGTTGGGTCAATTCCCGCTTAAGATTTTTGAACTGCCCCATGGTGAACTCATGGCACCCACAGGAGACATCAATGTACCAGCAGCTTTAGCCGTTGGGAGCGTCATTATGTACTTTTTCTTTGGCTTAAAAGCCAAAGGTTTGAAGTATTTCAAGCATTATTTGTCGCCTTTGCCTGATTTAATGGCAGGTCAATCCTTACCTGTAAAGATTACGTATGCCACCTTCTTTTGGCCCTTTATTTTGTTGAATATCGCCGAAGATTTAACGCGCCCTGGTTCTTTGATGATTCGACTCTTTTGTAATATCTTTGTCGGAGAAATCTTGACAGGGGTGGCTCATAGTGCGTCGCATTACTTGTTGCCGATTGCGGTTATGGGTATTGAATTGTTTGTGGCAGTGGTTCAGGCGTACATCTTCGCCATGTTGACGAATATCTATATTAGTTTACTGTCTGAAGATCATGATCACCATGAAGACGAGCATGACGCTTCACACACGAGCAAGGAAGAGGCGAAAAACCCTTCTTTAGCCGTCGCCTAGTTTTTGTATAATTATGTCCCTCGTTTAATTTAAGGAGTTTAACAAATGGAAGCAGCAACAACATACACCATTGGTGGGCCTTTAGCTATGGCTATCGCCACAATCGGACCTGGTATCGGTATTGGCTTAGCCGCCGCCGCCTTCTTTAATGCAACCGCTCGTCAGCCTGAAGTGCGTGGTCCTTTGCAAGGCGTATTCTTCGCCGCAGCTGGTTTGATCGAATTGATGGCATTGCTTGGTTTTATCACCTTGTTTTTGTAAGAAACAAGGCATCCACGCACATGGATTCGTCTTTGTGCGTGGGCAAGCTCTTTTGTGGGATTGATACGTTTTAGAATAAAGGTTTTACTCATGTCCGAAAGCTTATTTCAATTTAATTTGACGCTACCTATTGTATTGGTGGTGTTCTTAGGCTTTTCACAAGTCATGCGTGTGATGTTCTTTGATCCGATTGCAGCGATTAAAGAGGCTCGAGCCGATGTGATTCTAAAGAAAAACCAGCAAACCGATGTGGATACCGCTTTTGTGTTGGAGCAACAGGTGCAACTTAAGGCGGAAGAGTTAAAGACGCAACGCATGATTCAAGAAGCGTATCAAAGTCGTGTGCTAAAGGCTCAAGGCGAATCGACGCAAAAGCTTTTGGCTCACAAAAAAGAATTGGCTAACGCCTTGGACGCTCATGTTCAGCACGAGACGCAAGCACTAAAAGATCGTCAAGATGCCTTGAGTGCAGAAAAAGATGCCTTGGTTCAACGCATCACCGAAAAATTATTACGTTAAATGGAAAAGCCCTTCTCTGTAGAAGGCTTCATTCAAACGAGGAAAGTTATGTTATTCTCTGTTCCCCTCATTCACCATAATGCCAGCGAAGCCCCATTGGATTTGATGGGTGTTTGGCACTACTTGGGTGAAACCAACTTGTTTAACGTCTTGGTCTTGGTGGGGATTGTGGTTTTTTTCTTCAAGTGGAAAAGCATCAATATCGGCGAAGGCTTGGATGCTAAAATTAAAGAAACGGTGATAGATCTTGAAACTGCTGAAACCTTGTCTTCCAAAGTTTTGGCTGAAAAAGACGTGGTTTTAACTCGTTTAAGCTCGGTTGAAAAGGATCGTCAAAAACGCTTACACCAAGCAGAAGAACGTGCCGAAGAATACAGTCGTAAGTTGGTTCAAGAAACCCAAGCGAAGATTCGCAAATTAACGGAACGCCAAAATACTCAAAAGCGTTTGGAATCAAGCCACTTGCAACGAGACATGCTCCAAAATTTTGTCACCTCGCTGGATGCCCTTTCAGTTGAACGCCTTAAAGATGCTTTGGATGACGCCACACAAGTTCGTCTAATTTATAGTGCTTTAGATGATATTCAAGCCATTTACAATAAAGGTTCTCAAGCAAAAACGTCTTCTGTCGCTACAAGCCCAAAAGAGGGGATTTACTTATGAGCCACGCATTAACATTACCCCAAGAAGCCTTGAATCAAGCCAAAGGCTATGCCAAAGCCCTCTTTGATATTGCAAACGAAAAAGCGGTTTTATCTGCTGTTTACGATTCCTTGCTTCAGTTGGACACCATTTTTCAAAGTAATCCTGATGCCGTTGAGGTCTTCTTGCAACACGAAGAAATCACAGGCGATGCTTTAGAAGACGCTTTATCTACCTACTTGTCTCAAGCCGAAGAATGGGTGGTTAAAACACTAAAACTTATGTTTAAGCAAGAACATTACGCAGGCATTACCAGCTTGTATAGAGCATTTTTGCCATTCTATGAGGCGGCTCAATCCATAGGACATATTCAAGTCCGCTCTGCCATTGACTTAAGCCCTGAACTTCGTCAAACACTAGAAGTCCGTTTAAGTGAGACATTTGGACTTTCGCAAGTGGTGATTCATCACCATGTAGACGCCGAAATTTTAGGCGGTCTTTATGTGGAATACAAAGGGCTTCGCTTTGATGCGACCTTAAAGCGTCAACTCGCTCGCTTTGAAGAGGCTCTTTCACAAGTTTAAATTCGCACACACGCAACACGATATTTACAATCCCCTAATTTAATTAAAAAAGGAAGTACAATGACCATTCACAGCACGGAAGAACTTTCTGCCTTACTCCGCCAACGCATTGAAGCGTTAGACATTCATGTTAACACAGAACAAGTCGGCACCGTTTTAGAAGTCGGCGACGGGATTGCTCGCCTCAGCGGTTTAGACAATGCCATGGCTGGCGAGTTGGTCGTCTTTGAAGACGGTCACAACACCAAAGGCATGGTCTTAAACCTAGAAGAAGAAACCGTGGGTGTCGTTATTTTGGACAGCCCATTGAATATCCGTGAAGGCTTGCGTGTTCGTGGAACAGGGCAAATCGCCTCAATTCCTGTAGGCGACGCCGTCGTCGGACGGGTTGTGAATCCCCTAGGCGTGCCTTTAGACGGTAAGGGCGATATTGAAACTTTTGAAAGTTCTCCACTGGAAAGTAAGGCACCTGGTATTATTGAACGCAAATCGGTGCATGAGCCTTTGCAAACAGGGATTACCGCCATTGACGCCATGATCCCCATTGGACGTGGTCAGCGTGAATTGATTATTGGCGATCGTCAAACGGGTAAAACCGCCATTGCCTTAGACACGATTATCAACCAAAAAAGCAGTGATGTTATTTCCATTTACTGTGCCATTGGTCAGAAAAACTCGACGGTTGCTCAAATCGTCAAAACCCTTGATGAGCATGGTGCCATGGAAAACACCATTGTCGTTGCCGCTTCTGCGACGGATTCGCCTTCGATTCAGTTTTTAGCCCCTTATGCCGCCGTTGCCTTAGGTGAATACTTTATGAACAAAGGCAAGCACGTTTTAGTCGTGTATGATGATCTTTCCAAGCACGCGGTTGCCTACCGTACGCTTTCCTTGCTTTTGCGTCGTCCTCCAGGTCGTGAAGCTTACCCAGGGGATGTCTTCTATCTTCACTCTCGCTTATTGGAGCGTGCTGCTAAGTTGAATAATGAGCTGGGTGCTGGTAGCATCACCGCCTTGCCTATTATTGAAACGCAAGCAGGCGACGTTTCGGCATACATTCCCACCAACGTTATTTCTATTACCGACGGTCAGATATTCTTAGAATCTGATTTATTCAACGCAGGGATTCGTCCTGCTGTAAACGCTGGTATTTCGGTATCTCGAGTCGGTGGAGCCGCTCAAACCAAGGCGATTAAGTCTGAAGCGGGTCAATTACGCTTGACCTTGGCTCAGTACCGTGAACTTGAAGCCTTCTCGCAATTTGCGAGTGATCTAGATCCTGCAACGCAAGCCCAGCTAAAACGTGGTCAGCGTTTGGTGGAACTCTTGAAACAGCCTCAATACGCACCGTATTCGGTTGCGGATATGTACAGCTTACTGCTTGGTGCTAATAAAGGCGTTTTAGACAAGCTAGAACTTGAGCAAGTCTTGCCGTTTGTTAAAGCATGGTTGACCGCCTTTAAGAGCTTACACACGGATTTGTATGAGCTGATTAACACAGGCAATAAAGTTGAAGACGCTCAAAAAACGCAACTGCTTAGCTTGATGAGTGCCTTGCGTGACAGTCAGTTCCTCGCTGAATAGGTGTTCGTCTTCTGACGCCTTGTCCTTTAAACCGCTTTTAAACATTTGAATGAATCTTAAAAGCGGTTCCCCCATTTACGTTAATAAGGTATCCTTTTCTTATGGCCAATTTAAAAGACATTCGTACCCGCATTAAAAGTATTAAAAATACGCAGAAAATCACCCAAGCGATGCGTATGGTGGCGGCTGCCAAAGTGCGTAAAGCGGAAAATAGCCTCAAGCAGTCTCGTCCTTTTACGGCTTTGCTGGAATCGATGTTATTGCATATTTTGCCAAAACTTAATAGTCATGCGGACGAAATTAAGGAATCGTCTTTTTACAATGCGTTAACGCCTCGTGCGGTGAAGCGTGTGGGTCTTTTTGTCGTGGCGGCGGATCGTGGGTTGTGCGGATCGTACAACAGTGCAATTTTAAAGAAATTGAATCTTATTTTAACCCAATATCAAGCACAACATATCAATGTACGTTTGTATTTGGTGGGAAATAAATCTATTCGCTATATAGCGAAGCAGTACGCTCATTTAGAAGTCCTCGCCAGTACCCATAACCTAGGCTTACCTGTTGAATATATTCACGCCGACAAAGCAGGCGATGCATTGATTGAAGCCTTTACCCACAACCGTGTGGATCGCATTGAAATGCTTTACACACAGTTTAACAACATGGTTTCCTATGAGCCGATTCATAAAACGGTTCTTCCCTTGAACGTGGAAGCTCTTCAAGAAAATGCTACGACTGTTCAGATGGACGACTCCAAATTAAGTTCTGAACTTGAGTTTGAGCCTTCTGCTGTGTCGTTGGTGGAAGAAATCATCCCGATGTATGTGAAGCGTCAATTGTTTAGTGCCTTATTAGAGTCTATCGCCAGTGAGTTGGCGTCTCGTATGACGGCAATGGCGAATGCGACGGATAACGCTAAAGATCTCATCCACCGTTTGACGTTGGTGTACAACAAGGCTCGTCAAGCAGCAATTACCCAAGAGATTATGGAAATTGTCGGTGGAGCCGAAGCCTTAAAATAGGCTCGAACATAAAGAAAAAGCTCGTTTAAAGGGTATTATTCTTTGTCCCAAATAAAAAGGGGCTTGCCATAATGACCGTAAAAGTCATTTTCCACTCCATAATGACCATTGGGTAATAGATAGTGCATGCTAATTGGGTTCATGTGCTTAGCAAAATGATCCAATACCTTGCGTTGCACGGGATGCTCATCCATTCCCAATACATCACGAGCCAGCACGATTTCCGCTTCCCCCGCCTGATTCACCAACCGCACATGGGTGGCTGAAATCGGTTGCACCCAACAGTTGCGACAAATCCGCCGATAGGTCAAGTAAACGTCGTAATACGGCGCCTTTTCCGCACGAACAAGCAAACTCATCGCACTGAAAAAGCTCAAACAAAATATCCCCAAACAGAGCATTTTCAAGATTTTAAGGCGTTTCATGGGAATGCTCTTCCGCATGTAGTAAGGGATGCTCAAAGGCATCTTCGCTAGGGGCTTCTTGAAAACTCAACCAAAGGCTGTTGACGAAACCGATCGCCACCCAAGTCACCAGCCCCGCCACCACTAAAGACATTACTGCATCCATCCAAACGAGATGAAAAACCAGCACGCCAACCGCTGAAACAATCGCCGCCACTGAACCAAGGGCATCGCTGATGACGTGCAAATACGCCCCTCGAATGTTCAAATGATGATGACTGTCTTGATGCAAGAGGTACACCGAAAGTAAATTAACCAATAAGCCCCCAATGGCAATCCACAACAAGGATTCCCCAGCGATATGGGGCGGATTGGATAAGCGTTGCACGCCTTCCACCCAAAGAAAAACGCTCATGCCGCTTAAGGCAAGGGCGTTGCACCCTGCGGCGAGGCGTTCGATCCACCACGCTTTTTGGTAGTCGTGATTTTTCTGGACGTACAAACTCAACATCGCCCCTAAAAAAGCGAGCAGCAAACCCGAAGCATCCGCCGCCATGTGGACGGCATCACTCATCAACGCCCAACTGTGGGTTTGATCCGACCCCCACGCTTCCACCCACGCATAGGCGATATTCAGCACAAAAACAATGCCAAGAATGCGTATTTGTGACCACGAACTCAAGACAAATCCATGCACCTGCCCCCGTTCGCAAACGTCGTGATGGTGGGAACAAGCTTGATGAGAATCGTCGTGGATGAGTGAGGCATCGTGAACGTGCAAAGGAAGGATCTTTCTATTGTTGTGAGTGGTTTACCTCTTTATTGTAGCGTATTTTGCGGAATTAGAACCTTTTTAGCTTTAATTTCCATACTTGCAAATCAAACAATGCTTATGCTACAATTAGCAAATTTTTTCAGTCGTTTTCTTATTAAAATGCTCTCTATAAAGGTTTTTATGATGTCTTCTATACAACGTTTTAGCTCAACAAGTGGTATTGTGCAACGCATAGGCTCTTCAAATACAAGCCGTCCAAGTCAAATTCAGCAGAAAATAAGTGCTTTTTTGGAACGATACCCTACAATTCAAGATGTTACTCTGAAAACACCAGATGAACGGACTTTTTTGCAAATGCTGAGGGGAAATCCTTCCCTAAAGGACTTATATTATTTAAGTTCAGTTTGGATGGATAATTTCCTTGAGCAAACGGATTCAGTTCAACCTGATATTGTGGCATTTGCCCAAACGTTAATGCAGGATGCCCAACAGTTTTTGAAGAAATAAAACCTTCAGACATTCGTTCTTTTTATGCTAGAATTGAGCCTAATTACTGAATTGTAGGAGGCTCACATGAACGCCGTTATGGAAAATACACTCGCTCAAGGAAAAAACGCCTTCTTGCAAATGGCATGTCTTTCAAGCGATGAAAAAAACATCGCCCTTGAACGCTTGGCGACCCTCATTGAAGAAAACCAAGATGCCATTTTAGATGCCAACGCTCAAGATCTCGCTGAAAATAAGGATGCTCTAGATAATGCCCTTTACCAACGTCTCAAGCTTGATGCAGGTAAGCTTACCCAAGTCGTGCAAGGCATTCGCCAGTTGGTCAAGCTTGACGATCCAGCAGGCAAGGTGCTGGCAACGACTGAATTGGATGACGGCTTAATTTTGACCAAACGTGCCGTGCCGTTGGGATTGATCGGCATTATTTTTGAGAGCCGTCCTGATGTGATGCCTCAAATTCTGTCGTTGATTTTAAAAAGTGGCAATGCCGTGGTCTTTAAAGGCGGAAAAGAAGCCAAGCATTCCAACCAAGCCTTCATGGATGCCGTGATTCACCCCCTCACCGCCGAACTGGATTTTCTGCCCCAAGGCTGGGCAAGCTTGATGGAAAGCCGTGAAGATGTGCAAGCCATGCTGAACTATCCGCAATATGTGGATCTCGTCATTCCAAGAGGCTCAAACCAGCTGGTGCAAAGCATCATGCAAGCCACACGTATCCCTGTGTTGGGGCATGCGGATGGCGTCTGTCATCAATATGTACATGGTTCTGCGGATTTAGACAAGGTGTTAGAGGTGGTGATAGACTCTAAAACCCAGTATCCATCCGCCTGTAATGCCCTGGAAACCCTGCTTGTTGACGAAGCCATTGCGGAAGCCTTCTTCCCACGATTCGCCCAGCGATGCGATAGTGAAGGCATCACCTTGCATGCGTGTGAAGCATCTTTGGCGTATTTACCGCAGGCAAAACCAGCCACGCCAAGCGATTGGACGACTGAATACGGCAATTTAACGCTGGCTGTTAAGCTGGTTTCAGGCGTGGAAGCGGCAATTTCGCATATTAACCAGTATTCTAGCCACCATACCGATGGCATTTTGGCGGAAGAGTCCGCTGTGCAAGCTCGCTTTTTAAAGGCGGTGGACAGTGCGAGCGTTTTTGTGAACGCATCGACTCGCTTTGCGGATGGCTTTCGCTACGGATTTGGGGCGGAAATCGGCATTTCTACGGCTCGCACGCACGCCCGAGGTCCTGTGGGCTTGGAAGGTTTGGTGACCTATAAGTTTGAACTAGAGGGGCATCACCAGTTGGTGAAGGATTATGTGGGGGCATCGCCTGCGAAGCAGTTTACGCATCGGACGTTATAGCCAAGTTTATAATTTTCTGTACAGTGTCTCTTCGTTGTCGCTACGATTCTCGATGTGCTTATGTACGTCTTTGTACACGCCCTCACAAAAAAATCTAGGATCCTAGAGTAGTCTAATAGCTCATTTCATCTATAAAACACTATATACAAAATCCGACACGCTTGCCGTTTTTTGAAGAAAGCTAAAACAGGTCTAAGGGATTCGCCTCTTCACGGACACCCTGCCCCAACACGGACGCTTGTGGCAGGCTAAACAACGGCAATTGTGCCGTTGTTTCAGGGTTGATGCCACAGACTTGGCTAAAGCTACAATATTTGTCAGGGCAAGCGGACGGCAACGCAAAACGCTTTTCCGCCAAAATACGAGCCAACACCTGCTTCAACAAACCTTCGGTTTCGGCGATGTAGTCGGCATCAATCGCCACCGTATACACTTTGACAGCTGGCTGGCGATTCGTTCGCACATCCACATAATAGAAGTGCATTCCCAAGGACTCGTCCACGCCTAAGGCGTCTCGTATTTGCCAAATGGCGTAAGTGTAAAGGCGGGTTTGCCACGCCGTGGCGTAATCGTGAGGAACCGCTGTGCCTGTTTTCCAGTCGATGATGGCGAGCGTCCCGTTGTAGAGGCTAATACGGTCGATGCGTCCTGTTAGGCTGATATGTGGAAACTCCCCCACTGGAAACGGCAGATAAAACGCATATTCGCTCGCCACGACAAGGGCTTTGGCTAGCGGATGTTCAACCAAGGCATCAAAGTGGACGAGGATCTTCGACTTGAGTCCCACTCGTAGATGTTCAGTCGGCATACCCTTGGCGTTTAGATCCATGAGGGCATGGACGGCTTTGCCTAGCTCGAAATTGCGTTCATCACTTAGCCAGCGTTGTTTTAGCACGGTTTTGTAGTAGAACTGGGCATGGCACTTGTCCCATTCCTTGAGCTGGTTGACTGAAACAAACCAAGGGTTTTCAGCGGTGGGGGTTAGATTTTGAACTGTTTTTATTGTCATAGCATTGTTTCAGCGTGTAAAAATAAGGCAAAGGCGGATTCAAGTAACAAGTGACGCAGGGGGTGGCGGTTAAGCCACAGCATGCTGTACCTCCCACGGGGTCTTGAAATTTAAGCACTTGCGAGGATGAGTGTTCAACAAATAAGCAATTCGAGCAAGCTCCGCTTCCCCCATATTAGCAAAAGAACTCGATTTCTGCAAATACTGACGAATCAAACCATACACTCAAGGGGAGGGATCAAGAAGCTTACTGACTGTTTTTATAACAATAGGTAGCACAAAAGGGATACCTTTTGGGTTTTATGCTTTTGACGACCCTTATAGAGACATCGACGTAGGACAATACTGTGATTTCAACCAATTATTTGATCAATCCAAATAATATGCCTATTCAAACGCCTGTTCAGCTGACGGGGCAAAATCAAGCAACGGTAGCAAGTCCGTCGAGTGGTGGTAGTAATGACGTTAATAAGCTTTTAAATGATGCAAGCCTAATCACAAACAGTCTCCGATTTGAAGCAGATCGAAACGAGCAGGCTCAAAAAGCCAAGGAAGCCCAAGAAGCTCAAAAGCTCATGCAACAGCAATATCTGGCTGCTTTACCCGCAAATCAACCCAATGCTTCACAGCCTAGTGGAACAAGTCCCAGCACCGTGATGCCTCGTAGTGCGTCGGTGCCTGCGTCCGATTCAAGCAACCCTGTTGAATGGGCAGAAAATGTTGCGTCAAAAGCTTGGAAGGAAGCCAAACAACTCATTGAGGGTGCGGCTCAAAGTGCCACGCAGTTTGTGACAGGGGCACCTGCTCAAGCAGCGACGATACCGCCTAATGCGGTGGCAACGACCTCTGGCGTGCCTGCCGTGCCACCTTCTGCTCCGTCGAACGCTAGCCCTGCGAATCCCACAGAGGGAGGAGCTTCAGGTAATGTGAGTTTTATTAATCCTTTGCCTTCAGGTAAGTCTACATCAGGGTTTGGTATGAGAATCCACCCTATTACAGGGACACAAAGAATGCACAAAGGACACGATTTGTCTGCTCCTCAGGGAACCCCAATTCTAGCTGCTGCAGATGGGATACTAACAAAACACAAGGATCCAAAGGGCTACGGAGAATACGTTGACATTGACCATGGTTCAAAAATCACCCGTTATGGTCATATGATGCAGGAATCTCCTCTAGCGAATGGTACGAAAGTGAAACAAGGGCAGGAGATAGGAAAAGTTGGTAGTACAGGCGGTTCAACAGGGCCTCACTTACACTTTGAAGTCATCAATGCTAAAACTAAAAAAGCTGAAAATCCTGTCGCACACTTGCCCGATTTAAACAAATCTAAAAAAGCTTAATGCCTTATAAAGACTCGCTCAATGCCGATGCTTTCGGCGTTGGGGAGCAGATCCAGCTTTTCAATCCGCATCCACAAGCCCAAGCCCAAAGGATGCGACAAAACCACCCCTGCCAGCTCTTCGGCAATTTCTTCCAATAACGGCACATGCTTGGCTTTCGATAGTATCTCCAGCGTTTCAACTATCAAGCGATAGTCAAAACTCAATTGCAAATTTTCACCCACACGCCCCATTTCTTTAGACGCCACCCGAACATTAAAGCGTAATCGTTGCGTCATCCCGATTTCCTTTGGCAAAATCCCGACCTGAAAGGGCAAAATGAAATTGTCCACCCGAGACAGCATCACGCCGTGATGCACCTGAAATAACAATTCTTCTGCGGTGTGGGGCAATTTCATCGCAAGGGTTTCTCTCTATTTATTCATTCAACATCTAAAGAATGAGTCAACAAAGGCAATAAGTCAGGGGGGGTGTTGTGCGTGCTTTCTAAATGTTG
>JBILSS010000030.1:0-16431 GCA_044371965.1 Vampirovibrionales bacterium | reverse complement strand
AGCGTTGTTTTTCGCCGATAAATCCAGCCTTGACTTTTTCAGAACTACCACATTTGGGACACTGCATTTTTAAATCCTCCTTAATAAACTTAAGGATATTATAACAGCTATTTAGTTAAAAGTCTCAGTATGTTTAAATAGAACTTGATTCTGATAGTCTTCTAAAACTTGCATGACGGCTAATTGAAACAGTTCTGCTTCATTCTCTCCTTCGATTGAGTCTAAATAGTCAATAAGATGTGCTTTAAATGTGATTAAGAAGCCTTGATATTCTAGCCCTAATGTGTGTTTTAGTTCTCCCAAATTGCTTTGAACTAAATATATAGGATCCGATGTTTTTTCAAAAGGCAAGTGATGATTCGGGGCAGGACGATATATAGGGGGAGTAAATGATTCGATACCATGAGGCTTATAAATACCATTGACTTGCTTTGCCATATTAACAATAGCAGACTGTAAAGATTCTGAAGCCAGCATCTTATTCATACTTTGGAACTGTTTGGCATATTCGGATTGCAAGAGAGTGAGATTCATCGATTCAAACGATGAATGAATCTGTTTGAACGTATTCAAGGTATTTTGAGCTTTTGCTGTGTTTAGAATGGCTTGTAAAGCTTGCTCTTTTTTTTGCAGGTCAACTCGTATTTTTTCAAAATGCTTAAGTGGATTTTCAAGCTGTTGCAAAACTTTCGCATCAATAGCCTGAAAACTTTGAACAAGGTCGTTTACCTTGAGGCGTGTTTCTTCTTCCACTTCCTTCAGACACCCCCCTAGACTTGTTCATTCAAGGCAGGGAGCATGGCAACCAAACGGACGCTTTCCACCGCCACACGAGACACACGCTTCACCAAATCCACGATGTAACGAGCGTTTTCGTTGTTTTGAGGCATAGCTTTTTCCCTTCTTGCATTATTGGGCTTGACGGATTCTGTGATTCACGTTTAAAAAGGATTGTAAATCGTGTTCCCAACCTTCTTTCAAAGGTAATACTAAGTTCCGCATGGTTTGAGGTGTTTTGAATGTACCAATGACTCGATAGTTCTTCTCTAATACTTGTAACAAGGCTTTTTTGTATTCGGTATCAGGGTTATCAAGTAAATGCTTACCCTTTGCTTCAAGAAGCATATATTCAGTTTTGCCTAATTCATCAACCGTTTGCTTTACCAAAAAGTCAGGATAAATCACATTTTTTTGCCAACCTTGCAATTTGTACTGGTGACTTTGAAATAAACGATGCCACCATACGATCGCTTTGTCGTCGTCTAAGTAACCTGCTACGCTTTTTTCGGACTGGTTAAAAAAGCTAGAAAGCATAGGTTCATAAAGAGCATTTTCAAATGACAATGCTTCTGTTTCTTTTTCTTGAGTCGAAACATCAAACTCGCTTTTCAATAAATGTCCTTGTTTTTTAGTGGATTGTTCCACAATTTCAAAGTAAAGTATGCCTTTGCTTAGCCAATCTCTAAACAGTGCTTCAGATTGTTGGTACACTTGGGATTCAATATCTGCTTTTATGCTTGCCATGAACTGATAAGGCATAGAAGACGTACGGATGCTTTCAATAGAATCGCCTAGTAATTGATGAGCCACAAAGGCATTCGGCACAACAGGATATAACAAGCGATACAACGCATGAGGGCTTGGGTATTCGGGTTCTATGTATTGTAAATCCATTTTTCCCTGTAAATACCCTAAGGTATCTTCACCCTTTTTGTTCTGTTTATAGAAACCAAGCAAGGTACTTTCACAATGAATGTTCTGCAATTTTTCTAAATGAGGCGTGATGCAAACCTCGATTTCCTTAAAATCAATAAAGGGCAATAAGTGATTCGTCCAGTTTAGTTCTTCAAATTCCTTCGCATGTTGGTTATTATACGCCTTACGAGGATGAAATAAAACCGTCGGTAAAATAACCGATTCTTGAATAAACTTGTCACGTTTTTTGAGTGTATGTTTAAAAGATGTTTGAGTGTCTCCTTCAGAAATCAGGGCATTTTTCAAATTGCCTAAGCCCTGTTTTTCAAGCCCTTTAATAACGGTTTCGGTCAATTCTTTCACTTTGGCATTATAGCAATACACAAAGGCTTCATTTAATTCGGCGTGTGATTCAATACGTTTGGCGTTGGGTTGCCTTAAAATACGCCCTAGCATCTGCACCATTGAAACATCGGTGTGCGTGTTGTCTAAATTACATAAGACATAGGCAAAAGGACAGTCCCACCCTTCACGCAAGGCGTCTTTGGTGATGATGTAACGTATCGATTCGGATGCACTCATTAAATCACGACCGCCTAAATCGTCGTCTTCAGAAGAGCGGATCGCTATTTCATGTTCAGGAACACCTTTTTGAAGTAACCATTCCTTCACATCTTGAGCATGGATAAATTGAGCGTCTCTCTGATCTTTCCCTGTGCGTTGCACTCGTACCAATAAAATAGGACGCAAGTATTCTCCAAAACGCCCCGTCATTTCAAGAGCAGAACGTTCCAACGCACGACGCTTTTCATACGCCTGTTGCAAGCATTGTTGCCACGACAGATCCTTGCCATTATGCAAGTGAATCGGGAGCTTAATCATTTGTTCACGCCACAAATCACGCCCCATGGCTTGATACAAAATGTTGCTATTGTCAAACGGTGTGGCACTCAATTCTAAAATAAAGCGTGGATTAAAGTGATTGATGTTTTCAATCGCTTTAATGGTTTTACTTTTATGGCATTCATCAATCACGACAAGCGGTTGCGTGAGTTTAAACACATTGGCAAGCGACGGTTTGATTTCAGGATACTCTTCAGGCTTGTCTACATAAAGGGCTTTTTCGGTGAAGTTGTAGGTGTCCAAATTAGAGACTAGGTTTTTAAGTTCACGATGCCCTAAAATGTCGTCATACGGCGGAAAAAAGGATTGATACACGCTATTACCGTTATACAGTTTCCGCCCTTCTTTTGTGCTGGCTTTAACGTTAAACGATTGAAGCGTCACCACCATAATGCACAAGGTGTTTTGAAGATCCCGAGGGGATAGTTTATCCGATTTTTCAAGGATTTTAGGACTATTACCGCCTGCACATTGTTTGAAAACTTGATGCAAGGGGCTGGTGACATCCCGAAAGGTTTTGAGCGTTTGCTTGTAAATGGTTTGAGACGGCACCACCCACAAAACCAAGCCCTTGCCTGTTTGCAAGTATTCATGTTGAATACGTTGCACGGCACAAGCCCCCACAAGGGTTTTACCGCCCCCTGTCGGAAGCATAATGCAACCATGCGGAATGCTATTGCCCAAACCGTTACGACGTGTTTGCCATTCCTTAAAATCAGGTTTACCCATGGTGAACTTAAACCATGCCGTGCTTAAATCTGTTTCTTTGATGATGCCTAAAAAAGCCGAAAGCTGTTGCAAGGCAAGCTCTTGATAATGCTTAAACTCAAATTGACCAATGTTCATTTGTGAAACCCTTACATAATAGCTTCGGTAGAAGGAGGCTTCACCGCTTCGACTTGCAACAATTCAAACGGTATATTGCAATAGCGTATGTTCCACTTGTTTTGACGAATGGTTTTCACATCCACAAAAGACATAGGGGCATACACGATCGCTTCTTTACCGTTGCCGTTGGCTTGTTCTGCGATACGTTCCGCCAAGCCGAGGGTAAAGGCTCCTGCGGAACTGCGTAAAAACGCCACGTTCGCTTCGTACAATAAATGAACCGTGTGTGTGTCCGTTTCACCTATGCAATGTGTCGCATTGGGAGCCACCACCTTCGGCAAGGCTTGCAACGTGGTGTTATAAAACACCCACGACGCCAACGCATCCCGAGGGGGGAGTTCTGATTCAGGCAAAGTGGCGAGTTCCTGCAAGTGCATGGCTTGCCCGAGCGTTACGGCGGTAAAGCTACCGCCCAGCCCTTCCTTGAGTTGAGCATCTTTCGCTGTGGGTACGCCGTCAATCACACGTTTAGTTCGTTCTTGAGTTAAACACTGGCTATATTCCATTTGTTCAATCATAATAATTTTGCGATTGCCATTATCATTTTGATTGGCTTGAAGCATGGCATGAAAGGTGCTTGCACTTCCTGCAAAAGGATCAAGAATAAGAGCATTTTTATTCTTAATATGAAACAATAATTTTGAAAGAAGCTTTGTGGGTTTAACGGTTTCAAAAGGAACGGGTAGCCCTTCAGGAAACAATCCTTTTAATTCAGACAGTCCACTTTTAGCAGTTCCATACGCCTCTTTATCAAATAAGTGGCTCCAAAAGGGTTTATATTTAAACGAATCCTCATCCTCGGGTCTAATTTTAAGATAAGAACCATTATTTTTATAAGCTACATCATTCCTTTTTTGATAGCTTAAGAAGGTTTCCTCTGAAATTTGCCAACGCATGTTTTGGGGTAATGGTGATCCATTATCAAAAACCATTGTTGGACGATAGTATGTCCCTAAATTAGATTTTGGATTCATTTTTTCAAGCCGAAATACACCTTTTTCATCTTCTTCAGGGTATTCTTTTTTTCTTAGAGACTCTCTATTGAAGGTTTGTTTTACACCATTTGTATAGCACAAAATATACTCACATTTTGTTTGTAGATTTTCAGCCGATGCAACAGTACAATGTGGTTGTGTTTTACTTTCCCAAGTTATCGTACCAACGTAATTGTGTTCACCAAATATCTCATCCATAACGGATCGTATGTGGTGTACTTCATTGTCGTCAATGCTAACAAAAATTACCCCCCCCATTTTAAGTAGTTGCTTTATTAGTTGCAGTCTAGGGTACATCATGCACAACCATTTGTCGTGGCGTTGCAAGTCGTCGTTGCCAACGGTTTTGCCTAGCCAGTCTTTAATCATGGGGCTGTTTACGTTGTCGTTATACACCCAAGCTTCGTTTCCTGTGTTGTAAGGGGGGTCAATGTAAATCACATCCACCTTGCCTGCGTACTTGGGTAACAGGGCTTTCATGGCATCTAAGTTGTCGCCTGTAATAATCAGGTTGTCGTCTAGGCTTGCTTGCCAGCCGTCTATACCTTTGGCGTGGCTGTTTTGCTCGTCCAGTTCTAGGGTTCTAATCGGCACGCTGTGGTGATGATTGAGTATGGCATCTTTGCCGTTCCATTGCAATTCAGGCATGGCGTTGTCCTTCAACTTTCATGTGATTTAAAAAATAGGCATATTGGGATATAATATCATAAGTACACATGAAAGGAAAACGCATGAAGCCAGCCGTCTTATACGCTCGAGTCTCTTCAAGGGAACAAGAAAAAGAAGGCTATTCCATACCTGCCCAAATTAGGCTTTTGGAAGAGTATGCCAAACGCAACGGGCTTGAAATCACCAAGCAATTCGTGGAAGCGGAAAGTGCGAAAGTTTCAGGACGCCACGCCTTTAATGACATGGTGGCGTTTCTTAAAAAATCAAGCACTGTCAAAACCATTTTGGTTGAAAAAACGGATCGCTTGTACCGTAACTTTAAAGATTACGTCACCATTGATGATTTAGATCTTGAAATCCACTTGGTGAAAGAAAATGAAATCCTAAGCAAAGACTCTCGTTCTCATGCCAAGTTCATGCACGGTATTAAAGTGCTTTTGGCGAAAAATTATAGCGACAACCTTTCTGAAGAAGTCAAAAAAGGCATCACGGAAAAAGCCAAGCAAGGGCATTTTCCAAGCAAGGCTCCCTATGCTTTCAAGAATAACCGCAATACTCGTTTGGTGGAAGTGGATCAAGACGAAGCCTCCTTTGTGCGTCGAGCCTTTGAACTCTATGCCACGGGGCAGTATTCGCTTCAATCCTTGTGTGAAAAGCTTTATGAGGAAGGGTTTATCTACAAAAGCAATAAGCCCAAGATGAATCGAAGTACCTTAGAAAAAATCCTAAAAAATCTGTTTTACACAGGTGACTTTATGATGAAGGGCGTTTTTTATGAAGGCAAGCATGAAGCCCTTGTGTCCCTTGAACTTTTTGAGAAAGTGCAACGTACCCTAAGCCGTAGCACGTTTAAATGCCAAGACAAACACGACTTTCCCTTTTCAGGGCTTATCTCTTGCGGTCATTGTGGATGCACCGTATCGGCTCAAATCCAAAAACAAAAATACATCTACTACCATTGTTCAGGAGGCAAAGGGAAATGCCCCGAAAAATACTTAAGGGAAGAAGTTTTAATCGAGCAATTCAGCCATGCCGTTCGTCGCATCCGTGCGAATAAGGATGTGATCGATTTAGTCATCAAAGCCTTGAAAGAAAGTCATGTGGATGAAATCAAGTTCCATGACGAGCGTATCAAAGCCTTACAAAGTCATCAAACGGCGTTGTATCGTCGTTTGGATATGATGTACACGGACAAATTAGACGGTCATATCAGCCATACGCTTTGGGAAACAAAGAACGCTCAATTCAAAAAAGAATTGGCAGACACCGAACGCAAGTTGGGGGAACATGGTAAAGCGAATTTTGCGTATCTTGAATCAGGGGTGCGTTTACTTGAAATCATTCAAAATGCGTCGTTTTTATACGATAGACAACAACCACATGAGCAAAGAAAGCTTTTGAATCTGCTACTTTCGAACATTTCGTTGAAAGACGGAAACCTTTGCTATGAGTACAATAGACCGTTTGATTGGATAGCCGAAAACAGCGATTGTATAAAATGGTGGAGGTTAGCGGATTCGAACCGCTGGCCTTCTCAATGCCATTGAGACGCGCTACCAACTGCGCCAAACCCCCACTTGTTAGTGTTCTTAACTAATTATAACGCTTCAATTTTAAAACGCAAGGGGTTCTAATGAACAAAGCTTATAGTATTTTCTATATAAAATGTTCTCTTGCCTCTTCGTTGTCGCTACGATTTTTTTGTTCCGTTATGTAGGTCTGTCTACACGCCCTCACAAAAAAATCTAGGCTCCTAGAATAGTCTAATAGCTCATTTTATCTATAAAACACTATAACACCTGACGGAATAAAGGTGTTTCCAAAGCGTGAGGGTTTTTAAGCCATAATGCAAGGCTCGTTTCAAAAAACGTAAGCTCTTGGTGAACCATGAACAGAAACTCCTTTTTTTGAAAAGTCCGCGATGCCTGCGACTCTGCACCCCATGACACACACCAATATAACCCAATCGACACCACCAACAACAAACGACTCAAACGATCCGCATGACGTCAATGAGACGAACACACGTCAAAACCACGAGACTTTAAATCCGAAAACAACGACTCCATACCATTTAAACGATTGAAAAGCGACTAGGTAGATTCTAGGAGCCTAGACTCGCAGATGTGTGATTGTATAGCTGAATTTAGAGTTTTCTGTACAGTAGGCTAGACGAGGAGCCTAGATTATTTTGTGAGGGCGTGTACATAAGACGTACATAACGGAACAAAATAATCGTAGCGACAACGTATAGACACGGTACAGGAAATTATCAATTCGGCTATACAAAGACGACCATAAGCACATCGTGAACCCGAGCGACAACGAAGACGCCATACGATATTTGATCGTTTAATGGGTATGAACAATATTTATAGACCTAATACTCTTTCAACAACGGACGTGGGGGCGTGAGTGTAAAGCTGTAGTAGTCATCCGCAAAACGCTTCCACACATCCACACAATAGCCACTGCCCACCCCATGCAACGGTAAGTTCTGCGGATGCCCCAGCCAAATCGTCGCCACAAAGTCACGGGTATAGCCTGAAAACCAAATGTCTCGAGTTTGATCGGTGGTGCCTGTTTTACCAGCGACATCACGATTTTTGAGTCGAGCCTTCTTGCCTGTCCCAAAATCAACCACCGACTTTAACGCCGAATTGATCATTGCCACAGGACGCTCGTCCAAATGACGCTTGGGAGCCTCCACCTTTCGAAAAATCTCTTTGCCTGTAGGCTCTTGAATCCGCAAGATCGCTTGAGGCGTGCGATACATCCCCCCACGAGCAAAGGTGCTATAGGCGTTTGCGAGTTCCAGCACCGAAACCCCCGATGCTCCTAGTAAACTAGCGAAATTGGGCGCAATATCCGATTGAATACCAGCGAGACGAGCCGTTTCAATAATGGCGGTCAAGCCCACACGTTGCCCCACCTGCACCGTTGTGGTGTTACGACTTTGTGCCAAGGCTTGGCGGATTTGCATGCGTCCCTTAAAAACGCCGTCGTAATTCTTGGGCTTCCAATACCCATAGCCTGTATTGAAGGAAATGGGCTTATCGTAAATGGTGGAATCAGGCGTGATTTTGCCCAAGCGAAAGCCTGTTAAATACACAAACGGCTTGAAGGTGGATCCTGGTGAACGCCGAGCCATCGTGGCATTGTTAAATTGTGAATGGTTGAAATCCTTACCGCCCACCATGCCAAGAATTTGGTCTTCATCCACATTCAGCACAATCATCGCCCCTTCTTTCAGGTTAGACGACGGCGGAGCCTTCTGAAACGCCACTTTCATCGACGCTTCTGCTGCCGATTGCACACGTTGATCCAGCGTCGTGGTGACTATCAAGCCCCCTCGACGCACAATATCTTCGCCAAACGCTTCAATCATTTCTTGACGCACATGGTTCACAAAAAACGGATGCCTGTACTGCGTTTTCACACGATCGTAACGCAACGGCTCTTCAAGGGCTTGGGCATGCTGTTCAGCGGTGATGAATCCGTGGTTTTCCATGGCGTTCAACACCAGTATCTGCCGAGCCTTCGCTGCATTGGGGAACACATAGGGATTCAAGCCTTCAGGGGCTTTCAGCAAACCTGCCATTAAGGCGGCTTGGGCTAAGCTCAATTCTTCGGATGGCTTGTTGAAGTATCGCTTGGCGGCTTTTTCCGCTCCATAGGCTTGATTGCCCCAATACACAACGTTCAAATAAAGCTCGAGGATTTTATCTTTGCTATAAAGCTTTTCAATGCGAGTCGCCAGCAAGGCTTCGGCGAGTTTTCGCCCCAAGGAACGTTCAGAAGAGAGATACAAGTTCTTAATGAGCTGCTGCGTCAAGGTGGATCCCCCTTGGACTTCGCCCCCTTTGACGTTACTAATAATCGCTCGCAGGGTGCCTTTGGTGTCGACGCCCTTGTGGTGATAAAAACGGTTGTCTTCAATCGCCATAATCGCACGAGGCAGATACGGCGAAATATGCGTGAGGCTCTTGACCGTGCGGTCTTCATCCCCACTGATGTTGGCAATCAGCGTACCATTACGATCCAAAATCTGCGTCGATTCCGACGGATGCCATTGATCCAGCAGGCTCAAGTTCGGCAGTTTTTTCAAGCTATTTGAAATCACAAAACCCAAGTTTACGCTCACCAAAAACAGCACGACAATCATAATGCCCATGCCACCGACCATCACAAAAAGCCCCCAACGATTTTGGGTGACTTCCTGCTTCATCGGCACATCCACAGGCAGTTCCTGCGTATACGGCGACACGGCATTCGGCGAATGATTGGGATGCTCTTCGTTCATCAAATTCACTATCCTAAGCTGATGTGTTCAGGGAGCTGGATGATTTCAAAAACAGGTTCGACGCTCAGGCATTGACCGCTTTCGGCTTCGATGGTGAATCGAACGGCGTTAATCTGAATCTGCGGACTTTTGGCGACTTCCATTTTCACCCAGCCGAGTTCGGTCATGCGTCGTTGAGCCGCTAGTGGCTCCATGCCGATGACGCTTTCATACGTGCCGTTCATGCCAGCATCGGTGATGAACCCTGTGCGGTCGTGCAGAATACGGGCATCGTTGGTTTGCACATGGGTGTGCGTGCCAACGACGGCGGACGCTCCCAATTGCGACGCATAACGCGCCAAGGCGCCTTTTTCGGCGGTGGCTTCGGCGTGAATATCCAAAAATACAATGGGCGTCACGTTCAACAATTGAGGCAATTCGGCGTCCAAAACTTCCCATGGGGAATTGTAATTCGCCATGTAAACCTGCCCCAAGACGTTCAAAATCCCCACTTTCACACCGTTGACATCCACAATGCGAGACCCTCGCCCTGGGATTTGACGCCCTGCGATATTGGCGGGTCGCACCATGCGTTCGGCGGTGTTCATGTACTCAAAGGATTCCTTGCGATCGAAGGTGTGGTTACCCCCTGTCAGGGCGTGAAAGCCGTGACCGATCATGTCTTGGTAATGTTTTTCGGACGTCCCTGCCCCATGCGTGATGTTTTCGGCATTGGCGATGAGCATATCAGGCTTGCGTTTGAGGTAATGTTCCAAAAAATAGTAGACGCCTTCGCGTCCGGGTTTACCGACCACGTCTCCGAAAAAGAGGATTTCAAATGTAGACATCCACGACTCACTTTCTAATTTTGCTGTTTTAGGATTATCCCTTAAACAGGCGTTTACTTCAAGTGGGTGTGAATACGGGTGTACCTTTTCTCTATTTTTTGGAGGCTATTTCTAATAAAGTATCAATAGATATATGACAAGAGCCTAAAAGAGGAGAAAGTCTTTTTGAAAATAAGACACAACTTAGGGTCTTGGAATAACAGTCCAAGGTTCATCACCATAATTGTAATTAAATCTATATGTTTCTCCTGTAAGCTTATCTAGCAAAATAGCAGGAATAACATCATTATTTATAGAAATTATAGTATAGCGATTAATTAAAACGGTGAACAGACCAAAAACCAATGCTAACACTAAAACTAAAATAGCAGAGAGAGTTAAAGGTGTTCTACCCAAAAATTCTTCGATTTTTACTAACATCTGATAAGCTCCTAACATTTAAAAAAATTTGCATATGCCCTAAAAAAGTAGTTGCAAGTAATAACTTCAATCAGATTCTATGGTACATCATCTACATCTTCAAAACAAGGTGTCGAATGAACATCGAAAAAAGCCCAAGCTTGACAATGGCTTTGATGTGTTGGTCGTCTATGGCTGTCTAACACTGTTCAGTAAACATGTGGAAATCAAGGGACTTTGTGATAGACTAAGCGTCATACCCCCTTCAAGAGGAACCTGCAGCGATGCCGTCGACGATTATTTTTGACAATCCAGTCATCCATTCAATATTTTCAATATTTACAGGTTGGACACGGTCTGAAACGTTGGATTTAGTTACGGCTCTTTTGATCGCTGTTACCTTATATCTTCAAAGTAAATCTTCAGAAAAAACGGCTCGCATTGAAATGGCGAAGGTGTTGACCGAAGCCTTTAGTCATAGTGAAATGTTTGAAGCGATTGACCATTTCTTGCAGGTATCATCCAATTTAATTAACGAAGACGGCATACTCGATCAAGACTATATCAAGAATATTAAGGGACACCCTGAAACTAGAAAACACCGCTACCGCATACTCACAACTTTGCACCACGCCGAACGCTTGTACAACAGCGAAAAAGGCGACAAAACACTATTTACAAGCTTGATTACTCATGACATTGTTGAAGTGACCTTGTGTTTATACAAATTAGACGACTATATGAAAGACATCGAGAAACCCATATATAAAATGGTGTACGAGGTCTTTGAAGACATTCGTCGGTCTTATTTAACACCTTATTTGGATGCCCTTAACAATAAAAAAGAAATTGATCCTAAAGCAGTAGAACATACTCGTCGTATTTTAAGCAACCTTCAAGAATGGGACAGACAATGGGGCAATAAAGGCGATCGTATTTTGACTGAGTTGCAGTTAATAATGTCTACTCTCATTCAATGGCCTTTTTTACATGATGATTCTAAGAAAAGCTTAATCAGATTGGATAAACTTATAAAACGATTTGAAACCAAGAAAAAAGAAATTCTGCAATCTAAAAAACCTGAAGTCTTTGCAGACTTGTATTTCTTTCGAGGGGCGAGCAAAGCAGGTTTACGGCAATACGAAGAAGCGATTAAAGATTACAACAAAGCGATTAAACTCGATCCAAAATATGCGGATGCTTACTATAATCGAGGGGTTGCCAAAGCCAACTTACAACAACCACAATACACAAAAGCGATTAAAGATTACAACAAAGCGATTAAACTTAATTCTAACTTTGTCCTTGCTTATAATAATCGAGGGGTTGTCAAAGCAAACTTAGAACAATACAAAGAGGCAATTGAAGATTTCGATAAAGCCATTGAAATCGATCCAAACTATGCCGATGCCCACAATAATCTGAAGTTGGCTTATCAAGAAAGAGAATAATCGTGGGGTTTTGGCAGAACCTGCTCCGTGAAATTGCATAAGCGTCCCTAAGGTGCTATACTCAATCGTATGCAAACACTCATCCAACACGTTGAAAAGCATTGGGCGAAAGTCCTCGTCTGCCTGTCGATACTCGCCTTGCTCCTGCACGGCGTTTTCATCTTCGCCTGCCCCAGCCACGCCCAAATCCCCCTCATCGCACTGCTTTGGGTCGGTGCCGTACCCCTCACGATAGAAGCCCTCATCAAGATCTTCCAAAAAGACTTCGGGGCGGATCTGCTCGCTGTTCTCGCCATGCTCACCAGCTTGGTCATGCACGAATACTTGGCAGGCGGACTCATCGTGCTGATGCTCGCAGGCGGTCAAAGCTTGGAACAATACGCCGTTAAAAAGGCGTCATCCGTACTCGAAGCCCTCGCCAAGCGGATGCCCAACACCGCCCACCGCCAAGATGCCAACGCCATCGTCGAAGTCCCCTTAGATGAAATAAAAGTCGGGGATTTGCTGGTGATTTTCCCCCACGAAACCGCCCCCGTCGACGGCATCGTGCGTGAAGGCAACGGCACCATGGATGAATCCTACCTCACAGGCGAACCCTATCAGGTTTCCAAGGCTCCTGGCTCTTCGATTTTGTCGGGGGCGATTAACGGCAATGCCGTTTTGGTGATTGAAGCCGAAAAGCCCGTCGCCGACTCTCGTTACGCCACGATTATGCAAGTCATGCAAGACGCCGAAGCCAAGCGTCCCAATCTTCGGCGTTTAGGCGATCAAATCGGTGCCATTTTCACCCCGATTGCCTTGGTGATTGCCCTTGTCGCATGGGGCTTAACAGGCGACGCCACTCGCTTTTTGTCCGTTTTGATGATTGCCACGCCCTGCCCCTTGCTCATTGCGATTCCCATTACCATTATTAGTGCGATTTCTCTGGCTGCCAAGCACGGCATCATCATCCGAGACCCTGCCATACTCGAGCGTTTACCGACCTGTCGCACCGCCATTTTCGACAAAACAGGGACGCTCACCTACGGCAAACCCACCTTGACGGAAATCATCCCCAGCCTGCCTTTTACTCGCCGAGAACTCCTGCAAGCGGCTGGCAGTTTGGAGCGTTATTCCAAGCATCCGCTGGCGAATGCCTTGATTGAAGCCGCCACCGAAGAGCATTTGGTCTTGCCTCAAGCCAGCGAAGTGTCTGAAAAGCCAGGGCAAGGGCTTTACGGCGTCATTAACGGTAGGGGCTGGCATATCACGAGTCGTCAAAAAATTAGCCAGCAGTGGTCGCAGTTGCTCCCACAGTTGCCTGAAATTACGGTGGGTTTAGAGTGCATCTTGCTTTGTAATAACCAACTGGCTGGCGTTTTTCGCTTGCGGGATGAAGCTCGTTCCGAAGGCAAGTCGTTCATCGGGCATTTGGCACCTGCTCATCAACTGAATAAGGTGATTTTGCTTTCAGGGGACAGAGCCTCTGAAGTGGCGTATTTGGCGGATGTTTTGGGTATTGAAGAGACCTTTGCCGAGCAGTCTCCCGAGCAGAAAGTGGAGATCGTGCGTCAAGAAACGGCGTTGGCTCCGACCCTGTTTATGGGGGATGGCATCAATGATGCCCCTGCTTTGGCGACGGCTACCGTGGGCTTAGCGTTTGGTCAGCAAAATAATGTGACCAGTGAAGCCGCAGGTGCGGTTATTTTAGAAAACACCTTGCATAAGGTCGATGAACTTTTGCATATAAGCTTGTCGCTACGAAGCATTGCCTTGCAAAGTGCCGTGGGGGGGATGATTTTAAGTGTGGTGGGGATGGCACTGGCGGCGATGGGGTACATCAATCCTGTGCAGGGGGCGTTGGCTCAAGAAGCGATCGATGTTTTAGCGATCGCCAATGCGTTGCGTCTGGCGTGGCAACCGAATATCGCCACGGACATGCACACGCATTAACGTATTTTGTGAAAAAGTATTGACAAAAGGTGTATAGTTTGTCATAATTATTTTACTTACCTTGCCTGGTCGGCAAGGCGGCCTAGTTGGAAACTCTAGGCCTCTTTTATTTTTAGTTTTTTGGGGAATGTGATGAAACGGGTTCATGTCTTTATTGACGGCTTTAATATGTATCATTCTTTAGAAGAATATCGTCGGCACACAGGTGAAAATCTTAAATGGCTCAATTATAGAAGCCTTATGGAAAGTTTGGCTTCAGCTGAGGAAATAGTCACAAGTATACACTTTTTTACTGCGATTGATGAGAAGCGTCCTGATGATGTTATTCAACGACATCATAATTATATTGGGGCTTTAAAGACTCAAAACATCGAAGTGTACCGAGGCGTATTCAAGCATCGCAAGCAAACCTGTAAATCTTGTCACTATACACGAGAAAAACCTGTAGAAAAAGAAACCGATGTACGTATTGCCTGTAAAATTTTAGAGTTTGCGATGAAAGACTTGTTTGACGAGTTTTGGCTCGTTTCGGGAGATAGTGATTTTGTGCCTGTGATTCAATCTTTTAAATCCCTTTTCCCTCACAAAACGATTAAGGTCATTATTCCTCCTAAATACAACCAAAACGGTCAATATGGTAACCCCTATCCCGCTAAAACATTCGCCAAAAGCAAGAAAAGCCAAGTACCGACCCATCAGTTAGGGTTTTCTAGTTGCTCTAAGCATCCTTTGGCGGATGAACTCATCAATCCCAAGGGGAAACGCTTTAAAAACCCGTACCTTCAAAACAGTAGCCCTTAATATGCCCACCATTTCAACGCTTTTAGAAAGCGATTACTACCGTATTATCCAAACGACCACGCCCCTCGATGCCTCACAGCTTAACGATATCCAACGAGACAAGCTGGCGAATCTGCGTTGTGAAACAGCACGGCATCACGCCTTGCTTGGCTTTCAATTGAAAAATAGTATCCCTGAAGAACTTCAAAAATCACGGTATGTGAGCCTTTCGCATAGCGAAAACGTGGCAGTCCTAGCGGTGCATCGAGATACGTCACAGTGCATCGGGGTGGATATTGAAGCTTTGCATCGACCGATAAATCCTAAACTCCGTGCTAAGCTCACGCCGTCTTTAGAAGAGTCCCAGTGTGTGGAAAATCTTCCGTCCCTCGCCTTGTGGAGTCTTAAAGAAGCCCTGTGGAAAGCGTGGCAAAACAATTCGCAGGGACTCATCAAGGACGTCACGATCACGCATCTTGAAGATGGTTCACCCAACAAACAAATCATCTTTCAAGGCAAGGGTCAAGCCCCTTGCGGAAAAGTTTTTCACTGGCATTTGTACGAACTAAACACACTTAAGTCCGACGGTACGCTGTTTTATCTAGCCGTCGCCTTTACGCATCCTTAGTGATTTTGACGGAACGAATCCACGCATGCAAGAGATAGAGAATCGGCGTAATGCCTAGAGCCACAAGCAATTTGACTTCATAATTAGAACGCCCAATCAACAAAATCTCCTGCCAAGAAAGCGTGCCTGCAAAGGCAATGCTTGTGACGATAAAGGAATCAAAGCCTTGAGAAATCACGGTGGATCCTGTGGCTCGTAAGCCGATAAAGCGTTGCCCTGTCCATTTTTTGAAGAGCGAAAAGACCGCAATATCCAAGAATTGAGAAAACAAATACGCCGTCAACGAAGCGACAATCATGCCTGTGAAGTTGTTGGCGACTTGATGAAACGCCACGGCAGAAATCGGCGAATTTGGAATAATCGGCAAGACTTCTAAAAAGCGAAAAACGCCGTAAAAGCTTAAAGCCACGGAGAATCCTAGCCAAGTGACTCGTTTGGCACCTGCATTGCCAAAAAATTCGTTAAGCAAATCGGTGAGTAGAAAAGTCATGGGGAAGGTGATAATCCCAGCAGAAATGAGACGGTCGCCCAAGAGCGGCAAATGCAGGGGAATCAAGACCGCCCCTGTGAGGTTCGCTACAATCAAGGACGTACAAAACACCACGGACATCAAGGTAAACAGAGTACCCTGCGAATCCACACCGTCAATTTCGGGAAGAAAAAAACGTTTTAAGGAATTAAAATGCTTCAAACCGTTTCTCATTATTCAAAAATTATATAAGGTGTATAATAGCATAAAAGGAGCAAATCGTTACATGGTATAGCCGTCTTTAGAGTTTTCTGTATAGTCGGCTAGACGAGGAGCCTAGATTATTTTGTGAAGGCGTGTACATTAGACGTACATAACAGAACAAAATAATCGTAGCGACAAAGTATAGACACTGAACAGGAAATTAAAAAGATGGCTATAAAGTGTATTGGGATCACAGGTGGCATCGGCACGGGTAAAAGCACGGTGGGG
>JBILSS010000029.1:0-16750 GCA_044371965.1 Vampirovibrionales bacterium | reverse complement strand
ATTGATCACTGGATTAATGCCATTCAACATCAGGAAGATCCTGAAGCCGATACCTATTACTATTTGGGACTGGCGTATGATGCCTTAAATGAATCCCAAGCCGCATATGAGATTTTTCAGCAAGGGCTAGAACTTGATCCGCAACATCAGGACATGCTCACTTCAATGGCGTATACCTGCCTAGATTTGGGTAACTTGGATGAATGTCAAGCCTATTTAGATACGCTTTCTGACGAGAGCGAATTTTCCGCAGAAGCCTACTATGTGATGGCATTGCTTTATGTGGAATTGGGAGACTTAGAAGATGCTCTTCAAGCAATCGAAGAATCGTTGAGCTTGGATCCTCATAATGTGGAAGTACTTAATACGGCAGGGGTTTTAGGAATCCTAGACAAGGACGCTGATCAAGATTTGGCGGTGCATCGTTTAGAAGAAGCCAGTAAAAGTTATGTGAAAGGGCAGGAAGCGGTTTTGTACAATTATGCGATTGCCTTGGGTGTTTCAGACAATACGGTGATGGCTCGGCGGATTTTACGTTCTTTTACGAAGCTAGAGGTGGATGGGGAACTGCGTCGCAGTTCGACGCAAGCTCGTTTGATTTTACAGAAGCAGAATGTACTGAACAATATGTGATTCAGCCTATAAAACTTTTTATCTATAAAACACTATACATTTTTGTAAAAGTTAAACGTCAGTTAAGCGGGTTAAAATCTCTGGACCATTTTCGGTAATCGTGATCGTATGCTCGTAGTGAGCCGCAGGTTCTCCGTCGACCGTCACAACCGTCCAACCATCTTCAAGGGTTTTGACTTTCGCCAATCCACCCGTGAACATTGGTTCGATCGCCAAGCAATTGCCCACTTCAAGCAAGGGACCCGGCTGCCCCGTGTCATAATTGTGGATGAACGGCTCTTCATGGAGCTTGTGACCCACGCTATGCCCGCCGTATTCACGCACCAAACCAAAGCCATAAGCATCATTGGTACGTTCCACCGCTGCTGAAATATCTTGCAAGTGATTACCCGCAACCGCTTTGGCAATCGCATTCATCAAGGCTTCTTCGGTGCATTGCATAATACGCTTCTTTTTTTCATCGACTTCACCGACGGCTACAGTCAATGCCGCATCGGCGATGAGTCCTTTATAGGTTGCCCCGACATCCACCGAGATAATATCACCTTCTTGTAAGATACGTTCTTTGGTGGGAAAGCCGTGAACGACTTCTTCATTCACCGAAGAACAAATGGTAAACGGAAACCCATGATAACCCTTAAACGTAGGCAAAGCACCCTCTCCACGAATCAAGGCTTCGGCGGCTTCATCAATGGCAAGGGTGTTGACGCCTTCTTTTGCCATTTCACGCACCAACAAGTGAACCCGTGCCACAATTTGCCCTGCTTTACGCATTAACTTCAAATCATGCCGAGATTTTTTACCAATTTTATTGGCACCTGTTAAATGAATACCCATGAAGGAGTCCTTTCCGAATAATTTAAATGTATTATACCGTTTAAACGAATGAATAGCGTGTTAGGCTATTCTAGGAACCTAGATTTTTTTGTGCGGGCGTGTACATAAAGGTACATAAAAAACAAAAAAAACGTAGCGACAATGAAGAGACAACACGACATTTAATCGTTTAATTGATATTAGACCTTGACTGCGACATTTGGCAGCAGGGTTTGCATGAGTTTTTTCAACTCTTCAGTGACGGCTTCAACAGCTTGATCACCGTTTAAACGCTTCAATAAGCCGTGTGCTTCAAAAGCATTTAAGATAGGCAAGGTATCCGCATCAAAGCCTTCCAAGCGGATTTTCACCTTTTCAGGTTGATCATCCACACGATGCTCTAAATGCGTGCCTCCACACACATCACAAACGCCTTCTTGCTTAGGGGCTTGGCTTTTAAGGTTGTAAATCGCTCCGCAATCAGCACAAATACGACGGTTCACGGCACGCTCTTCAATTTCTGAATAAGGGACATCCAAGTAAATGGCGGCTCCGATTTTGGCACCTGTATCTTGACACATCGCCAATAAGGCATCGGTTTGTTCGGCATTACGAGGGAAACCATCCAAAATAAAGGAAACAGGCGTCCCTGCTTGATGAGACTCGGGCAATTGCTTTTCGATGCCTGCTTTTAGGGCATCGATCACGGTGTCAATATCCACCAACAAACCGCCTGCCAAACGTTCTTGGACTTTACGCCCTAAAGGCGTATCGTCTTTGGCAATTGTACGCAAAATGCTTCCCATATCAATACGAGGCATGCCGTAAAGCTTTGCAAGAACACTGGTTTGCGTCCCTTTGCCTCCGTTTGGGGGGGCGATAAAGGGAAAGAATAAGACATCGGACAAAGTTGCTTTGGTATTTATGCTCATGATTTTAAGAATCCTTCATATTGTTTAGCCAATAACTGTACACGGATTTGATTGACGGTATCCAACGCCACCCCTACCATAATAATCAAGGCAGTGGTGCCAAGTCCTGCTAAGGTGCTGATGCCTGTCATCGACGTGGCAGAGCTGGCAATCAGTGTGACAATACCCAACATCGAAGCACCAATAAAGGTGAGTTTTGAGATTAAGGCTTCTAGGTATTCGCCTGTAGGACCACCAGGTTTGACGCCTGAAATAGCATTGCCGTGCTTACGCAAGTTTTCTGCAATTTGCTTGGGTTGCAGGTTAGGCACCAGCGTGACATAGAAGTAGGAAAAGAACAAAATTAGTCCAAACTCAACGGCGATGTAAATCGGGCTATTCGGTACCATCCATTTTTTGTAGGTGAGCAGGGCTTCAAATAAAATACCTGTGGGCTTGGTTTGCATCACAAAATCGACAATCACACTAGGAAAACTCAATAAAATAAAGGTGAAAATCAAGGGCATAACGCCTGCTGGATTGAGCTTAAAGGGGATGAAGGAATCACCGCCTCCGTAGATTTTGCGTCCCACTTGACGGCGTGCTTGAACAATGTAGACCTTATAGAACGACTCTTGCAACAGTACAATCAAGGTAATGGTGAGTGCGTAAATGGCGAGCAGAATGCCTAGCCCTACCCAGCGAGACGGATCCGCTTGCACCAAGGCACCTGTTTGTGAGATGTAAAAAGGCAAGGCGGAGATAATTCCCACAAAAATAAGAATCGAACTGCCGTTACCAACCCCACGTTCGGTGATGAGTTCGCTCAACCATACGCTAAATAAGGAACCTGCCGTCAACGACGTCAACGCCGCAGGGAAAAACCACGCAGGATCCACCCCTGGCATGAGGATGCCTGCATTACTCGTAAATAAACGCACCACGACAAACGATTGCAACAAAGCAATGCCCACCGATGCGTATCGGGTGATTTGCGAAATCTGCCTGCGACCTGCTTCTCCGCCCTCTTTTTGCAATTCTTCCAACTTAGGAATGACCGCAGTCAACAATTGCATGACGATCGAGGCGGTAATATAAGGTCCAATGCCAAGTGCCATCACCGACAAAGACGCTAAGGCTCCGCCAGAAAACATGTCGACCATGGCTAAAATCGGGTTGTTGGCTCCCAGTGCTTTTAGGGCTTCCGCGTTGACGCCCCAAACGGGGATCTGCACCGCAAAGCGATAGATCGCCAAAGCAAAGAAGGTAAACCACAGGCGTTCTTTCATGCCTGATGCTTTAATGGCATAAGCCAGCTCGCTCCATTTGGGGAGCTTAAAGTTTTTTTGTTCGATAGGTAAATCAGTGGGGGCGTTGACGTCGGACACAAGCGGTACTCTTTTCAAAACATAATGCCACAGAAAATAATAAACTTATTATACACTAAAAATATATATAAAACACAAAAGCGAGACTCTTTATATAGAAAGTCTCGCTTTTTTAATTTTAAGGTATAGCCGTCTCTGGTTTTTCTGTACAGTTAGCCAGCTTCACCACCATAAAAGAAGCGAACGGTTTTGATTTTACCGTCTTTCACACTGTAAACGGCAATTTCGTCTTCTTGCGTGCGTTGACCACTGGCTTTTTCAGTGCAGTCTAGCGACATGGTAATGGCAAATTCGCTGGAACTGTAAATGGGGTCGCCAATTGTACAGGCATGTATTTCACGAGCCTCACTCCATTCTTTCGACGCTTTTAATAGAGCGTCTTTTCCTTCGGTTCTCGCAGGAGCATTTCCGCAGGGCATCGCTTCAATCTGAACAGCATCATCGGCATAGTAACGGATCATGGCTTCATCATGCTTTCCTTGACGGCATAAAGCAACAAGGTTATTAGCTATTTGTTCAATGGTGGCAGTAGGGGTATTGGTCGTCATCATCATAATTTCCTTCTTTAAAAAACAATAGAGGCGTCCTGCAAAGGATACCTCTATTATGATACATCTAAGCGTTAGACTTAGGCAAGGGCTTCACGAACAGACGTCGTGATGATTTCCACTGTACACTTAGCGGCTTTAAGTTTTTCTAAAGCACCAGGTGTTGCATAGTGTGCTTGCACAGTATAGGCAGCTTTAGGCTCGCCATTGCCGAGCAAACGAATGCCGTCGCAACCCGTAGGCCATTTTTTGGCTTCAACCAAGCTTTTGTACGTAATGCTGGTTTGACCTTCGGCGACGAAATTGTGTAAATCGCCGACGTTAATTTCAAGCCACTGACGTACATTCGGTTGAGGGAAGGTACGAAACTTAGGAATACGACGGTACAAAGGCATTTGACCACCTTCAAAACCACGCTTCGCTGAATTGCCTGAGCGTTGACCTTGACCGTTGTTACCACGGTTAGAGGTTTTACCTGCTCCACTAGCCAAACCACGACCTACACGCAAACGCTTACGGTTAGCCCCTTTGTTGGGTTGAATATCGGTGAGTGTTAGAACGGTCATGTTTAGATCTCCTCAACACTAATTAAGTGACTAATGGCACCGACCATGCCTCGAATAACAGGGGTGTCCAAGTGTTCAACACTGTGGTTTGTTTTTCTCAAACCCAGTGCGGAAACAACTTTGCGTTGTGCATCAGGACGCCCAATCACGCTACGCTTAAGCGTGACACGAATTTTTTTGGGTTGTGCGTTCATAGTGAACTCCATATTTAAATAAAGATAATGAGTAAAGAAGCACGCTTCTTTAATTAAAAAACAGCTTAGAGATTAAGCAGTTCTTTAACGCTAATATCACGAGATTCAGCGATTTCACGGAAAGTACGAAGTTGTTGCAAGCCTTCGATGGTGGCACGAGCCACGTTTAAAGGCGAGTTGGAACCCAATGATTTGGACAACACATCTTCAATACCTGCTAGTTCAAGTACAGCACGAGCCGCACCACCAGCAATCACGCCTGTACCTTCAGACGCTGGACGAATAAACACAGACGAACTACCTGCACGCCCTTTAACAGGATGAGGCACCGTCGTGCGAAAACGAGACACTTCAATCAAGCTACGCTTGCCTTGAGCCACACCTTTTTGGATAGCCCCAATGACTTCGCCTGATTTACCAATACCAATACCTACGCGTCCGTTTTTATCACCCACGATAACAACGGCACGGAAGCTCATTTTCTTACCACCTTTGACAACTTTCGTCACACGGCGGATTTGAATCACGCGTTCTTGAAACTCACTGCCTTCTTCGCCAGCTTGATTTTGTTGCAAGGAAGCTGTATTTGCAGCCATATTTTTTAATCCTTTAAATATAAGTTTAAATTAATTAATGGGATATAGATTAAATGTATAAAACGCACTCAATGGGTTAAATCAAAGACGTTGTACATTCAAACAAATAAGATTTTCGTTTCTAGGAGGCTTGCATCATCCCCAAACAGTAAAAGGGACATCTCAATTCTAGAAAGCTTTGCAAACTAAGCATCTAAACACTTTGTTTACTTTAATCTTATATATACCTTAAAACTTTAGCACGACCCAAACGCAAGTACAAGTATTTATTTTAAGACATTGGAAATTGTTACGAGATTTCCACATTAAACTCGGCTATAAATAGTGAGAACGAAGAAACACTGTAGGGTAGATTATTTAAAGCACCAGCGTGAAAACGTTTCCTGAACGACGTTCTACACGTCCTGTGATTTCCAAAATACTTAATTCCCCCAAAACATCGTGGGGCTTCATGCCTGACAACAACGCCATGGAATCCACATGCAGTTCTTTGGCCTTACTTTGCCGTAAAATAGACAACAACACGTTGTCGTCAGCTTCATCGGCTTCGACTTCTTCGGGAGGGATTTCTGTTTTTTCGTCGATCTCTTCAATCGCCTCTGCTTCGACCTTTGCCAGTTGAGGCACCATCGTTTTTCGTTGAATCGTGTCCAACAAGTTCGAGCGTTTTTCTTCAGAAAGTACTTTCACTGTGGAAACCAGCTTTTCTGCCCCCACAATCCCCAGTAGATCCGCCAAATCTTGACCGCAACTAATCGGCATCGCCCCTTCTTTCAGAAGCTTCAACGGCCCTGCGGCACCGTCACGGGTAATATCCATAGGTAGTACGCCGACATCTCGACTTTCTTCCAACGCAATGCGAGCGGACACCATCGTGCCACTGAGCAAGCTTCCTTCCACGACCCACAAGGCAGGGCTTAAGCCCACAATCAAGCGGTTGCGTCGAGGAAACGACTTCGGTATCGGTGGAACGCCCAACGGCATTTCACTGATGAGCAAGCCGTTTTCGTCCAAAATCGCACGACCCAAATACTCATTACACGGCGGCGTGACAAAATCCAAGCCCCCTGCGAGTATCGCAATCGTGGGGAGCTGGTTGTTGATCGCCGTTTGGTGGGCGACTGCATCAATGCCCATGGCAAGCCCACTGATGATGCACGGCTTTAAGGGAACCGCTTCTTCTAAAATACGCATCAATTGCTCGCAGGCATAATCACTGGCATGACGAGTGCCTACCACCGACAAAAAGGGATGTTCCGACTGTAATAGCTCTATATTCCCTTGAAAAAACAAGATCGCTGGCGATTCGTGGATCTGTGCCAAGCGTTCGGGGAAGCGGTCGTCATGGCAACCCATCCAGCCGACGTCTTGCGTTTGATAATGGCTCAATACCGTGCGTAAATGCTCTTTAAAATAGACCTGCTTTTCTTCCCATGCTTTTAAGAGCGTCGTGGGGAAGGACTTAAAACTTTCGCCAAAATGTTCCGCCCCCCATTGCGGAGGCACCCAAAACAACTGCCACAACAATTCCCCACTAAAAGACTGAAACAACTGCTTTTGTCGCTTCAAACCAAGCTTGGGAATATGCCCCCATAACAGCACGGCGACGGCATTGGCATCGAGTTGTGGGAAGTCCTTGAGAATTGTTTCAAGGTGTGGGGCGTAATTACGACTAACCGCCTCAAGGGCATGAAACTTGAGATGAAGCATTGGAGGAATCCTTTAGAATTGCTATTCATTTTACGACATCCACAAGAGAAAAACAAGGAAAAGGTCGACTATCCTTACTCTGTCCATTTAATGACACCTTTTTTGATCAATTTGCCTTCCTCGATTCTCGCAGGCTCAATTAATTCGAACTCAGTTTTATCTGATTTTATTGCTGGGTTTATCTCGCGCCCAGCTTCCCAATAAGATTCCGTATCTTCCTCGCGAAAACAATCGAAAAATGAAGGCCTATTCATTGGATTAAGTCGAAGCTTACTTGAAGGAAATAACAATGTACCTGTGTCATTTACATAGTAATTTCCTCTTTTCTCTTGTTGGAACTTAATTTCTATCTCCGACACATGAGTTCTAACAGAATCATCAGTCAGGTTCATAAAATTTGCTGCGTTATTACAAAAAGCTTTCTTATCGATATTATAAGCGTCAACGAGTTTTTTCTCCTCTGGTGACAACTCTACTATATCTGAAGCCACTTTGGCTGCAGACCTGGGTGTCGGCTCAGTTGTTGGGCTTCCTGACCTCGTCGTAGGTGGAGGCGAAGGCTCCGAAACTCTCGGAGGTGGGATGTTAGACTGAGGCGGTTCAGAAGCTTTTGGATGCGTAGGCACTGGCACAGGTTCAGGATTGGGCTCGGGTGGATTCGTAGGCAAAGGCTCATCCACCAAAGGCTTCTGCTGAGTCGTATGCTCACTCTTAGGCGGAGGCTCGGGATTGGGCTTAGGGGAACTTCCCGATGTTCCTGAAGATCTTGGCTTCCTAGCTTTCTTGGAGACCTCTTCTTCAAAGCTTTCTTCAAGCTGTTTCGTCGAAGAAGACGGTGCTGATATATCGACAGAAGGTGGTTTTTCACGTTTAAAAACGCCTTCCAACATCTGACTCAAGGCTTTACGTTGCCAAATCGCAATGGCTCCCACGCCTAAAGCCGTTAACCCTCCGATGATCCATGCTTGGGTGTGGTCTTTTTTAGCGGCTGTGGGGTGCTGAAGGACGGCTTTACGAATGGCGTCTTGGCTTAAAACGGGAGGCGGTGGAGGGCTTGTCGTGGGCAACGTATACGACGGATAATTCTGCCCCGAATACAAGGCGGGGTCGTTATAATAGTATTGCGTGCTAGGGCTAGCTGGCATTACATACGAAGGAAAGCTATGCCCTCCGTATAAGGCAGGGTCGTTATAATAATAGTATGGATTTCCTGACATACGTTGATTTTCCTTAAAGTACAGTTTCCCAAGAGCATTAAAACAAAAAGACGTTATTTTTGGAACTCCAAACAAAAACAGAGCCTTGCAAAATACCCTGTTTCGCCTACAATAAAAACAATGCCTAAGTGGCGAAATGGTAGACGCGCATGTTTCAGGGACATGTGGGGGCAACCCTGTGGAAGTTCGAGTCTTCTCTTAGGCAGTTTGTGGTATACTTATGGGTGGACGTCTCAAATCGTCGTTCACATCGTATTTGTCAACAATCCCCAAGGAGGGTTTCCCTATTTCTACACCATACGCTAAAGCGGGCAGTCAAGGAGAAAAAACAAAAGGCCCCGTCTTTCTAAATCCCCGTATTCGAGCCAGCGAACTTCGCCTCATTCAAGACGGCGACACCCAAATTGTCTCCCGTCAAGAAGCCGAACGCCTTGCCGAAGAAACAGGCTTGGATTTACTTGTGATTAGTTTGGAATCCAGTCCCCCTGTGGTGCGGTTGATTGATTACGGCAAATATAAGTACGAACAAGAAAAAAAGATTCGTATCGCCAAGAAAAAACAGCACGTCACCGAAATTAAAGAAGTCAAAATGACCGTGCGTATTGACGATCACGATTATGTGACAAAACTTAACAATGCCAAACGCTTCCTAGAACAAGGGGATAAAGTCAAGTTTACCCTGCGTTTAAAGGGTCGTGAAATACAACATCATAATTTAGGGGTTGCATTGGCACAGCGGTTTGTAGTAGATTTAGAAGAGTTCGGTTCTGTGGATGGCAGAATCGCAACCCAAGGGCGGGTCATTTCCTGCGTGCTTTCTCCAAAAGCCACCCCTTCGGTCAAAAAAACCTCATCCACGCCTAAGTCGGCACCCAAATCGGAGGCGGTTCCTGAAAAAGAGACCACGGAAGCCCCTTCAGCCGACACGAACGAATAGTCTCGTGAAAAAGGACGGTAATTATGCCTAAAATGAAAACACACCGAGCGGGTGCAAAACGTTTCAAACTTACAGCTACTGGGAAGTTAGTACGTAACCAAGCTGGTCGTAGTCACATTAACACGAAGAAGTCCTCGGCTCGTAAACGCCGTTTAGACCGCATCGTGGGTGTACATGCTGGGGATGCAGTGAAAATTGCCCTTCAGTTGCCTTACGCCACCATTAAACGCTAGTCTTAGACGGGTGCTTTAACGGTTTTTATTACTCATGTTCAACCCGCTTTAGAAGGCTTTAAATCAGGAAACTGTGCCGCTAAAGGTCAGGAATAAGGAAAAAAGATATGCGTGTTACACGTGGTAACGTTTCTCGTAAACGTCATAAGAAGATTTTAAAACTCGCAAAAGGCTTTCGTGGTTCACGTTCAAAGCTTTTTAAAGTAGCAAACCAAGCCGTGATGAAGGCGTTGCGTTATGCTTACAGAGATCGCCGCAACAAGAAGCGTGACATCCGCCGTTTGTGGATCGTCCGCATCAACGCCGCCGCTCGTATGGAAGGCTTGAGCTACAGCCGTTTCATCAATGGCGTGCAGAAGGCTGGCATTACCGTAAACCGTAAGTTCTTAGCTGAACTTGCTGTTTCAAGCCCAGACGCTTTCAAAAAAATTGCGGAAGAAGCCAAAAAACATATCGCTGTTTAGGTTTATAGTGTTTTATATAGAAAATACTATACGTCTAATGATTATCAAAACAGGGATGCTTTTCGGAGCATTCCTGTTTTTTGAGTTTTGCAGAGCTTTCTATAAAAGAAAAATCTTCACAAGTGAGCGTGTTTGATTTAGGCTAGGGATGAGAACTTATAGAGAAAGGTCGTCCCCCCCATGATGCCGTTTACCCCTTCAACAGGTCTGTTTAACTTCGATTCCATTGAAGATGCCCTCATCGCCCTAAAAGCAGGACGCTCCATTATTCTGGTGGATGATGAAGATCGTGAAAATGAAGGCGATCTCGTCGCTTTAGCCGATCGCATTACCCCTGAAACCATTAACTTTATGGCGGTTGAAGGACGTGGGTTGATTTGTCTCGCCCTCACCCCACAACGATGCCAACAGCTGGACTTGCCCCAAATGGTCACGCATAACGAAGAAGCCTTGCAAACGGCGTTTACCGTGAGCATTGACGGGCATCCGAAATATGGGATCACCACAGGCATTTCCGCCAGCGATCGAGCCAAAACCATCCAGCTTGCCGTCGCTCGAGATGCCAAGCCCAACGACCTGCGTCGACCTGGGCATATCTTCCCCCTTCGTGCCAAAAAAGGGGGCGTCCTAGAGCGTGTGGGGCATACGGAAGCCAGCGTCGATTTGGCTCGCTTGGCAGGGGCAGAACCTGCTGGCGTGATTTGTGAAATTATGAATGAAGACGGCACCATGGCTCGTCGCCCTGATTTAGAGCTTTTCGCTCAAGCCCACAATTTACCCTTAATTAGCATTGCTCAATTGGTGTCGTATCGATTAGCCACTGAAACCACGATTAAACGAGTTTCGACGGCGAAAATGCCCACTCGCTTTGGTGAATTTGAAATCGTCGCTTACGAAAACACGCTGGACGATTCAGAACACGTCGCCTTGGTCAAGCGTCCTGAAACAATTACCAACAATGAAACGCCCTTGGTGCGTGTGCATTCGGAATGCCTCACAGGCGATTTACTCGGGAGTTTGCGTTGCGATTGTGGTTTTCAACTGCACGGAGCCTTAGAACAGATTGCCCATTATGGTCACGGTGCCTTGGTTTACTTGCGTCAACATGAAGGACGAGGTATCGGGCTAAACAACAAAATCAAAGCCTATGCCTTGCAAGATGAAGGGCTAGACACGGTGGAAGCGAATCACAAGTTGGGCTTTAAGGCGGACTTGCGTCAATACGGCATTGGGGCGCAAATCATCCGAGACTTGGGCTTTCATACCTTTGATTTGCTCACCAATAACCCCCGAAAAATTAGAGGCTTAGACGGTTACGGCTTAGAAATTCGCCAGCGTGTGCCGTTGCTGGAAGGCGTGCAAGCCGACAATCTTTTTTACTTGCAAACGAAAAAAGAAAAGCTGGGGCATTTAATGGAAAATTTAAGTAGCGAAGAAACGGTGAAAGGGGGCTAGAACACATGAGTAGTGAAATTCATCAAGCACATAAAGAAGCGTCTGAAAAAACAGCGGATTTTTTAGCCTTTTTAGAAAGCCCTCGTCGCATTGCGGTGGTGACGGCTCAATTCAACGCCCACATCACCCACGCCCTAGAAGCAGGCGTCACCAAGGCTTTAGCTGCTTATGCGACGCTTGACTACATCAAAGCCCCTGGAGCGGTGGAATTGCCTTTGCTCGCTCAAAAAGCCTTGGATGCGGGTGCGGATGCCGTCATCTGCCTAGGATGCGTCATTCGTGGAGACACCACGCATTACGATTATGTTTGCAACATGGCATCCCAAGGCATTTTAGACGTCAGCTTGAAATACGGCAAGCCCGTGATGTTCGGCGTGTTGACCTGCGAAAACGAAGCTCAAGCGATTGCTCGCACCTTGGATGGTTTAAACGACGTGGAAGAATCCGTGCTAGCGAAGCTCAAGGGCTTGACGCCTGTAGGCAATAAGGGGCGTGAAGCGGGCGAAGCAGTTTTAGAAACCCTTTATGGGATCCATCAATTGAGTGTGGCGTCCCATGAATAGAGACGAGCTAATTTCAACCGATATGCCTCAAGCGATCGACACCCTTAAAGCTGGGGGACTCGTGGGTTTGCCGACTGAAACCGTTTACGGCTTAGCGGCGGATGCGTCGAATCCTGAAGCCGTCGCTCGCATTTTTGCCTTTAAAGAACGTCCGTCGCAACATCCCTTGATTTTGCATGTGGCGAATGACGACGTAAGCTGGAAGCGTTACGGCGTGGTGGATCACCCTGTGATAGATGCCCTTGCCGCTGCCTTTTGGGCAGGAGCCATGACGCTAATCCTCAAAAAAACAGATGCCGTTTCGCCTTTGGTGACAGGCGGTAAATCCACCGTCGGCTTGCGAGTGCCTGAGCATCCCGTGGCGGAAGCGGTCTTGCGTGAAAGTGGGCTGGCTTTGGCGGCTCCTTCGGCGAATCGCTTTGGGCAGATTAGCCCAACGACGGCTGAGCATGTGTGGCAGTCCTTCCATGATTCACCACTATTAGGCAGTTTTCCCTTCACCATTTTAGATGGCGGTGCTTCTACCGTCGGCATAGAATCCACCATTGTGGATGCCAGCGATATTGAAAGAAGGGGCATCGTGATTTTACGTTTGGGGCAAATCACGCAAGACGCCATTGAAGCCGTCGCCAAAGCCTACGATGTAGCGGTTTCCGTGAAGCATCACTATGCGGAAGAGACGGAAAACACCGTGGCTTCAGGGACGTACGCTCGTCATTATGCCCCCAACACGCCGAGCCACTTGGTACACGTCGGTGATTTTGAGGAGATCTTGTGGGAAAAGGCGTTAAAAGGTGAAAAACCTTTGGGGATTTTAGCCTTTCACGAAAAGCCTGATTCCTTGCAAGCCCCTACGTATTGGGTGGAAGCGTCGAATACGCCGAGCATTTATGCTCAAAGCTTATATGCCCATTTACGGCATTTAGATGGCTTAGATTGTGGCGAGATCTTGATAGAGGCACCGCCTGAACAAGTCGAGTGGCTGGCTATTTTAGATCGCCTTAAGCGTGCGACTCACGCTTAAAGGGAAGCCACCGACGCACGCTTAAGCAACGGGAAACCCAAGGCTTCTCGCTGTTCGACGTACGCTTTCGCCACGCCTTCCGCCATACGGCGAATGCGTAAAATGTAATTCGTTCGCTCATCACGGCTCAACATTCCACGGGCGTCCATCAAGTTAAAGGTGTGCGAACACTTCAACACATGCTCGTAAGCAGGCATCACCAGCTTGGCTTCAATGCAGTCCACGGCTTCCGCAGCGTACAAGTCATAACGTTGCGTCAAACGCTCACGGCTACTGACTTCAAAGTTATAGGTGCTACTTTCAATTTCATTCTGCATGTAAATGTCGCCGTAGCTCAATTGCTCGTTCCAACGCAAGTCGTAAACGCTGTCCACATTTTGCAGATACATCGCAATACGCTCGCATCCGTAGGTGATTTCAACCGCACAGGGTTTAACTTCCAGCCCGCCTGCCTGTTGAAAATAGGTAAACTGCGTGATTTCCATGCCATCGAGCCAGACTTCCCAGCCCACGCCCCATGCCCCCAGCGTCGGCGATTCCCAGTTGTCTTCCACAAAACGTACGTCATGCTCTTCAGGCACAATCCCCAGAACTTTTAGGCTTTCTAAATACAATTCTTGAATGTTCGAAGGCGACGGCTTCATAATGACTTGGAATTGAAAATAATGTTGCAAGCGGTTGGGATTCTGCCCATAACGACCGTCTGTTGGGCGACGGCAGGGATCCACATTCGCCAAGTTCCACGGTTCAGGGCCAAGCACTCGTAAGAACGTGGCAGGATTCATGGTGCTGGCGCCTTTTTCAACATCAAAGGGCTGTTGAATGACGCATCCTTGGTCTGCCCAAAATCTTTGTAAGCGAGCCAATACATCTTGAAAAGTCAAGCCGTTAGAAGTGGGGAGCGTAGACATAGGGGGGAATCCTTTAGCGATCGATAATTGTTTATTATTTTAGCATAAAATTAGCTAAAGTTGACGAGACCCCTCTTTAAAACACTATAGAAAGCTCTGCGAAAGTCAAAAAGGCATCTTACTCCCTCCCCTTTAAGGGGAGGATTGGGGTGGGGAGTACATGTAAACACTGGGTTTCAGACATCCCCCCCTCTCCCTAGCCCTCTCCTCAAGGAGAGGGAACAGAGCTTTCTATAGAAGCTAAACCCCCAACGCTTCACGGACGGTGGCAAGATCCTTGTCTCCACGACCCGACAAGTTCACCAGCAAAATCGTGTCTTGCGGCAAAGTTGGGGCGAGACGAATGGCTTCCCATAAGGCGTGACTGCTTTCTAAAGCAGGCAAAATGCCTTCCGAACGACTCACGATTTTAAAGGCTTCTAGGGCTTCCTCATCGGTTGCTGAAACATAGCTGGCTCGTCCGATCTCTTGTAGGTACGCATGCTCTGGTCCAACAGAAGGGTAGTCCAACCCAGCGGAAATACTATGGGTGTTCAAGACTTGACCGTCATCCGTCTGAAGCATGAGGCTTTTCATACCTTGTAACACGCCAAAAGTCCCTTTGGCTAAAACGGCTCCGTGAAAATCGGTATGCACACCGTGACCCGCTGGTTCCACCCCGATGAGCTTCACTTCAGCATCATCCATAAAGCCTTGAAAAATCCCAATCGCATTGGAACCTCCCCCGACGCAGGCGAGGACGGCATCAGGCAAACGCCCTGCTTGAGCCAAAATCTGCTCACGGGCTTCCTTGCCGATGACTTGGTGAAAGTACTTCACCATTTGCGGAAACGGATGGGGCCCTGCCACCGTGCCGATTAAATAGTGCGTGTTGTGGGTATTAGCGATCCAATCTCTCATGGCATCGTTAATGGCGTCTTTTAGGGTTTTTCCGCCACTTTCTACCGCATTTACCTTGGCACCCAGCAGTTCCATTCGTAGGACGTTGGGGGCTTGACGCTTTACATCGACGGCTCCCATGTAGATTTCGGTGGGCATGCCCATCATCGCTCCTGCCATGGCAGTGGCGACGCCATGTTGACCTGCCCCTGTTTCGGCGATCAAGCGTGTTTTGCCCATGCGTTTGGCGAGTAAAGCTTGCCCGATGGCGTTATTGGTTTTATGCGCCCCCCCGTGAAGGAGGTCTTCACGCTTGAACCAAATTTGAGCCCCTCCGAGTTGTTGACTCAAGTTTTTGGCGTGATACATCGCCGTTGGACGCCCTGCATAATGTTGCAATAAATCGTGGAACTCCGCTTGAAAGGCATCATCGTGTTGAATTGCCAAAAAAGCGGCTTCAAGTTCTTCAAGGGCAGGCATGAGGGATTCAGGGGCATAGCATCCACCGAAGCGACCAAACTTTCCAAGTGTTTTCAAGGCATATTTCCTTTTTTAAGCATCTTATTATGTTCTAGTTTAATACGAACATAGCGATTTTCAAAAACTGTTTTAATCATCCAACGATGCACTTAAAGCCAAGTCGTCCAAAGTCGTAATGTCTTCAAGTGGAACCTTCAACGCCTGTTGACGCTGTTCTTTCTCAAGCCCAAGCTCACTTTCCACCAAGACATCCAAGTCTTTTTTGTCACCCGAAAGCTTAAAAAGCTGGTGAAAGGTCGGCGTCACATTCAAGCGATACGACACGCCACTGCGGTTTTTCGAAATGAGTTTATGGCTCAACAATTCCTTGACGTGATCATAGGCGGTGGCACCACGTAGTTCAATGAGGTCTTTTTGCAGGAGCGGTGATTTTATCGCAATAACGCTCAAGGTTCGCAAGGCGGCGGTACTAATATCCATGGGGATCATCTTGTTCACCAAGTGCTGGTAAGGCTTGCGGACTTGTAAAATGTAGCCTTCTTCACTATCGTCAATTTCAAGCGAAGAATCTTCACGAAAATTGTAATCGCTCAAGAGTTCTGAAACGGCGTCGACCACTTCATCCAAGGGACGCTCCAACAATAACGCCATGTCTTCCATGTGCAGGGGGCGGCTGGTCATAAAAAGCAAGGCTTCAATTTCGCCTTTTAGGCAGGGGGCGTCTTCATCGTCCGTGTTCATGGCTTTTTTCTTGCTTTCCATAACAAGCGGTTGAGCGGATTGCGTGGCTTCAAAGGCTTGAAAGTCTTCGTCACGTCCGACGACATCTTTGAGGTCCGCTTCTTCAACAGAGGCGGAGGCGTCTTCGTCGAATTCATCCCAAAAGTCGCTTGTTTTTTCAGTGTCTCGCATGGGGAAGGGAGCCTTTTCGTTAGAGGGAACGTTTTTATTATACCTGCTTTTGAGGATTTGACAAAGGGTTTAGAGGTTCTTACAGAATGTAACAATTTTTTAGGGTTATGGTGAAATTATATTGAAGGTTTATAATTTATATAGAAATGTTATTTTATTACATCTTTATACTTAATATCAAGCTATAAATAAAAGGATTTAATATGAAATTACCCGGCGGATTCAAGTAACAAGTGACGCAGGGGGGTGGCGGTGAGCGGCTGGATGTAGTATCTCTTTATTAGTTACAATAAAGAGGAGACACCACCATGCC
>JBILSS010000147.1:0-5066 GCA_044371965.1 Vampirovibrionales bacterium | reverse complement strand
ATTCACTTCGTGAATAAGAAAGGTTCTTATCCCCACCTCGTCGCATCATTCTCGTTGCACGACGTCCGCAAAATGTCTCGGAAGCCTCGCATTTAGTGCTTGGACGTCTGCTCGTGAAGAGGTTAAGATATTCGTAAAACATGAGGTTACTTCATTTATTTAAACGTACAAAAAGCAATGCTTAAACGGTGGCTCCACCGTCAATGGTGATAACTTCACCCTGCATATAAGTGTTGCGATCTGACGCCAAGAAGACGGCAAACTCAGCTAAATCTTCAGGATTACCTAAACGCCCTTTGGGTACCCAATCCGTGTAAATGCCTAGCAATTTTTCAGGCAATGAATGCCCTAAATCCGTGTTGAACATCCCTGCAGCGATCGCATTGACGGTAATGCCAAAACCCACCGCTTCACGAGCCAAGCCCTTGGTAAAGCCTACTACCGCTGCTTTAGACGTGGAATAATGCACGGAAGTTGGCATACAACGTTGAGCCGCAATCGATGTAATGTTGACGATACTGCCCTTGCGTTGCTTCATCATTTGCTTCAACACAGGTTTGGTCATGTAATACAAGCCGTTGACGTTGGTGTCAATAATACTATGCCAAGACGCTTCGGTTGTGGTCACGAAATTGTCCGCCTTGTTAATGGCGGCGTTATTGATGAGAATATCAATCCCACCCCATTCATCGGTGATTTCTTTCACCATATCTTTAATGCCATCCCGATCCGTCACGGACACCTTAAAGGCTTTGCCTTTGCTGCCGTGGGCTTCAATCAAGCGAAGCGTGTCTTGAGCAGCTTCGTCATTGCTGTTGTAATTGAACGCCACCAAAGCCCCTTCACGAGCAAACACATCACAGAGGGCTTTGCCAATCCCACGAGACCCACCCGTAATAATGGCACGTTTGCCTTTAAGCAAGCCTGCTGAAGAGAATTGAGACGAGGGGGAATCCGATGCGTTCATCATATAAAGAATACCTTTTTTAACTAAACACGCAAGGTGAGCTTAATCATGTGAGACCCACAACGTTTAAGGCTCACTTCTATTAAGGTGTATCAAACCACAAAAAAAAGCAGAATGCAAATCAACAATTTTTAGTCAAGACTCTTTTCAAAGGATGCCAAAAGACGCAAAGTCCTTTAAACTATTTGTATCATTAGTTATTGAAAGTTCTTGCCATGCTGACATTTCTTGAAAAACTCAATCGCCTCAATATCGGACGCTTACGGCTGGGGACTGAACCTGTCTTGAATATCCTTGAACTGCTGGGGCATCCGCAGGAGCTGGTGCCGACGATTCATGTGGCTGGCACGAATGGCAAGGGAAGCGTCACGCATATGACGGCGGCTGGCTTGTTGAGCCAAGGTCTGAATGTGGGAAGCATTCATAGCCCGCATCTCATACACCCTCGTGAACGTATTTGCCTCAACAATACGCCTTTATCTGAAGAGGCGTTTGAAGCGTACGGCAATCAACTCTGGAAGCGACTAGAACAGTTGATCGGTGACTTTAAAGAAGATCACCCTGAATGGCCGACTTACTTTGAGTTCATGGTGATTTTGGCGTTTCACGTGTTTAAGCACGAACATGTCGATGTCACCGTGTTGGAAACAGGCTTAGGCGGAAGGCTCGATGCGACGAACGTGGTGTCGAATCCTATTTTAACCGTGATTACGAGCATTGCCTATGACCATATGGACAGGCTTGGTGATACCCTAGAAGAAATCGCCACTGAAAAAGCAGGCATTTTAAGGGCAGGCGTACCACTGGTTTTAGGACCTCACTTGCCTGATGAAGCCCGCAACGTGATTTATCAAATCGCCAAAGCCAATCATGTGGAACCCATTGTTGAAACCACGCATGACAGCTTAGTGGTAGAAGATGCTCTCACTAAAAACGGCACGCAACGCATCCGCAATATGGTGAGCCGTGAACGTTTGGAACTGGGACTGCTGGGACATTTTCAGCTGAAGAATCTAGCGACCGTCTTGGGGATTTTAAGCGTGCTTCAGCGTGAAGGCATCGTGAGTGATGCCAAGGCCTTTTGCAATGCCTTAAAGCATTGCCATTGGCAGGGGCGTTTTGATTTCAATGCGAAAGCCTCTATTCTATTAGACGGGGCGCATAACGATGACGGCTTGCAAGCCTTGAGCGTCGGGCTGGATGAAAGCTTCCCCCACCACGGGCTTTACTGGATGCTTTCTCTGCGGAATAACCGTCCCATTCACGCCCTAGAAAAGCTCCTTCGCAAAAACGCCCATCGTACCTATGGAGTTTTGTTGACCTGCCCGACTTCGCAGGATGCCAACCTGTTTCATTCGCCCCAAGTCTTAAGGCAAGCCTTGCGAGATGCGTTGCCTGAACTTCACACTCGTCCCATGTGGTCGGCGAGCGATCCACAAACAGCATGGTGGATGCTGGAACGTTTAATGAAGTCGCATGCCAGCACGAACGGTTATGCTCAGCCCTTGAGCGTGGTAGCAGGCTCCTTGTATCAGCTAGGCGATGTTTATCCGCTAATATAGCAAGTCACTATGTTATACCATTCAAACGATTAAATAGCGTAAAAATTCTCTGTAGGGGTGCGATTTATCGCACCCTTTTCACCATTATAAGGCGGGCGTGATAAATCACGCCCCTACATTTAACACGCTATTTAATTATCAGAAGCCTCCACCCAACTCACGCTGTAGATGGTTCCACGCCATCAAGGCTTCTTGCCGAGCGGTAAGCGTAGCAATACGCTTTTGCAACAGGGCATCTTGCTGACTTAGACTCAACATATACGATTCCAAACCCGCCTTGTACCGAGCCTTACTTAAGGCATACTGCTCTTCGGCGAGATTTTCTTGAGCTTCAGCGATTTCAGAAGCATCCAAACGTTGCTTTAAATCAATCAACGCATTTTCGGCATTGCGGCCTGCCAACAAGAGTTGATTCTGATACAAACGCCCCACCGATTCATACACTGCTTTTTGCTGTTTGAGGTTTGCTTTAATCGCTCCCCCTGCAAATAACTGTTGAGCCACCGAAGCTCCGACAGAGGTAAGCAGACTGTCCCATGAAAACCAGTTGGCTATTCTGGTTGAGGCTAAACCTGCTTGAGCGTTTATTGTGAAGCTTGGTAAGAACATCCGACGAGCGACTTTCACATCAACACCTGCGGCTTGAAGTTGTAGCTCGCTCATGCCAATATCAGGGCGGTGCAAGATCTTGTCGGATTCAATACTCGTCCACGCATAAAAGGGCTTTAAATCCACATCGCTTAAAAAATTAGTCGCCGTAATGCTATGGTCTTTCCACACAAAGGCATTGACGGGCTTGCCTGCAATGTAAGACGCTTCATGATCCAGCACCCCTGCTTCATTTTTCAGCACTGTAATCGACGTTTCCATCGTTTCAACTGCTTGCTTACGAAGAAGTAAGGCATCTTTAGGTTCAAGCCCTGCTTCATAACGCTCACGCTCCAAATGTTCCCATTCTTCAAGCACCGTAAGGCGTTGACGGCTTAGCTCTAGCAAGCTGTCGTTGGTGATCGATTGTATCGCTGTATTGACGGCGTGTTCGGCAAGAGCCAGCTCCATATCACGCAGTTTCAGTGCTTCCGCTTCATAACGCAACCGCACGGCTTGCGTTTGAAGGCGATTCTTTCCAAATATATCCACTTCATAATTTAAGGTCAGCGGTAAATTGTAGATGTTAAAGGTGGAACCTGGTGAAAAAACATTGGCACCACCTGAAGCAAATTGAGACGCTCGTGGGGAAATAAGGTTAGTGGAGTTCTTTTGCTTCGTCCAGCTCGCCCCGATGCTTACGGTGGGTAGTTCAACCGCAAATTGCTTGGCAACGTCCTGCTTCATGGCTTGTAAATCAAACTCTTTGGCTCGCAGTTCTAAATTGTTAAGCAGGGCGGAAATCACAAAGCCACCGATGTCTTCACGACCGAAGGCATCCCACCACGTGGTAGACACAAAGCATTGAGGCGTTAAATAGGAATGTACAGGCTCATTTAAAGGACGCAAAGATTCTAGCTTATTTTCTTGAGGCACAGGCGGTTCTTGAGGCATATTCTTTTTAGAAAGTTCTGAAAAAGGTGGCAAGGGGCAGAATAGTTCATCGAGTTCAGGCTGTGCTAGAGCCAAAGGCATGGCAGTTGTGACGATACTTAAAACGGCAAGCACGCTTAACGCAAGGGGGTGAGGGAGCGTTTGCTTCATAAGGTACCTCCTGCATTGGGGGTTTTTTCAGGATCCGTGGGGAGTTCTCGCGTCGTGCCTAAGGGAGTCCCTAGAGGTGCAGAAGCGGTATTTTTGGTTTTAAACGTGTCGGCATCAAGGTAAACATCCACCTGTTGACCTGGGTAAACGCTAAACCCTGCTGGGGGCGTAAAGCGATAAATTACTTGTAAAACTCGTACATCGTTGCGTTCTGCAGTTCCGCCAGTTAAAGAAACTTTGGGTACCATAAACGGTTCAATACGTTCAAAGTTTAAAGGAAAGGAAAGCTTGCTATTACCCTTAATAAAGGCTTTGGCGTGCATACCTGCCTGCACTTGAGGGGCAAGCACCTCATCAATATCCACACGCACTTGCAAGGCGTTGACATTGCCCATTAAAATGGCAGGATCACTACTTTTACCGCTCATTTGCACCAACTGCACGGTTTCACCCACACGAATGTTAATCTGTAAGATGTTACCGTCTTTAGGTGCTTTGACGACGGCTTGAGCCAGTTGGACATCTAATTCCTTCACTTGGGCCAAAAAGCTATTCACCGATGCCTTCGATTCAGTGACGACGGCTTTCGCTTCATCCAAATCAGGTTGCCATGCCCCAGCGAGTGCCACCTTTAGGTTGGCTTGGGCTTCTTCTAATTGAGCCGTGGCGACATCCACCGCTAAACGCTGTTGGGTGAGTTCTTGCTCACTAATGGCACGGGAATCGGCGACACTTTCAAGACGTTTGAGTTTGTCTTTTTCACGGTTTAAATTGGCGATCGAACTAGCCACCTTTGCCTTTAAGGGAGGCAGGCTTACATCACGAGGCTCTGCTCCTAATCGACG
>JBILSS010000146.1:0-5085 GCA_044371965.1 Vampirovibrionales bacterium | reverse complement strand
CTTCTGTAGCGAAGCGTTTTTGCCATTCGATTAGACTTATTTCGGTTTGTCGCATAAAGTAAAACTCCTTATTTTCTACTTATACAACATTATACCATTGCTTTCCGCATTTTAGTAAGGAAGCATAAAATAAATAGCCTGTTTTATTTATCTTTTACTATATACCAGCATCAGACTAAGCTAAAATGGACAAAGCTTGTCCAATAGCACCGTTTCCGACGTTGGTGGCTTGAGCCAACAAAGGCGTGGCTTGAGCCAAAACGGACGCCTCCTTCGCCGCTGATGGAGGTGGTGTAGATGCTTTTAACGCTGGACTTGACATACCAGCACCACATGACCCTAAGGAGTTTAGTTGCAAGTGGATATACCCTTTCTGTTTCTAATTTATGAATTTACCTATTATACTAACGTAGTCTTTCACTAAAAAAGTCTACCCATAAATAAAAGCTGTAGACGCTAAAATCATGCAGAATTGTTACAGAAACGTCCCAAAATTAATTTTTTGTTTAAAGCTGAGGGATTGGTGTTTTCGTTTATGTTTCTTTTTGTTCAAGCGGAAAAGGCGACGACAAATGAAGCGTCTTAATCCGTAAACCTTCTAATTCCTGAACCGTAAAATCAAAATCTTCAAACTGCACCGTGTCATGCACCTGCGGTTCACGTCCCAACATGCCAAACACAAAGCCTGCAATGGTTTGAAAGTCATCCACTGGCAAACTTAAGCCCAAGGCTTTATTTAAATCTTCAATTTCCATTTTACCTGCAATTTGCCATAAGTTTGGCGAGATTTCCACCAAATCATCTTCGACGATTTCTTGCTCGTCTTCCCACAAAGCCCCTACCAATTCTTCCACCACATCGCTAATGGTGACCATGCCTGCGAATCCGCCGTGCTCATCCACAACAGCTGCCATCTGGAAGCGATCTCGCTTGAAATCTTCCAAAATATCGCTCAACACCTTGTTTTCAGGATAAATCGGCAATTCTCGCAACAGCGGATGCAACGGATGTTCCGCCTTGCCTTCACGCAAGCAACGCAACACATCTCGCTCATGAACTAAACCCACGAGGCTATCCACATTTTCCTTGTAAACAGGCAACTTAGAATGGCGATGTTCCACGAATAAATCCGCCACTTCACCTACAGTCATGCTCACTTCCGCCATGATGACATCCGTTCGAGGCACCATGACATCCCACAACTGGGCTTCCGAAAAATCAAAGACGTTCCTAAAAATCTTCGATTCACTCGGGCGAATTAGCTCGTTTTCTTCCGCTTCCACCAGCAATTTATTGAAGACATCTTTCCAATGCTCTTCGCTTTCATCGGCGACGACTTCCACAATCACATCCCGCAAATTAGGGACACGCTTTTGCATACGTTCTTTAAGGTGGTCAATAATATCGTCCACATCACGAATCGGAATATCAGGATCGACTTCCACTTTCAGTTGGGCAAATAAACCATTGATGCCTTGATCCATGGTTTTAAAATCCAAAATCGCGGAAATGCCCTGCGTTTCAAGAGCCAAGGCTTGCAATTTTTCTTCCACACTGGCAGAAGCGGAAGCCCCTGTTAAAAAGCTACGATTATAGCTAAAAAGGTTAATCGCTAAGACCAAGAGCAGAAGCCCAATAGAGATTGACGCTATAGAATCAGGCCAGTGGGAATATTCAACAGGCAACCAATGATACTTGAGTCCCAATTCACTTAAGGCAATGGCGAAAAACGCAATTAAGGCCCCAAATAAAGCAACCGTGTCTTCAAAAAACACAAAGCGAGTCGTTGGACTTTGTACCTTTTTTACATGCTTAAAGGCGGTGGTGATGAGATCAAAATGCCCAGCGGTCACACCGACTTCTTGCAAAATTGCACGAGACGCAGACGACAAGGCAAATATCTCAAAAATAATGGAAAACAGCAGGATTAGAATCCCCCAAAAGGGATTTTCGACATGAGCAGGCGGGGCTTGAAAACGTTGCCAGCCCATTACAATTGATACCAAGGCACTGATAAATAATAGCAAACTAGCAAGCAATGCCCAAAAGTTGGTTTCTAAGCCGTAGCCATAGGGGCGTGAGCGATCAGACGGGCGTTTGCCTTGGATTAAGCCGATAAGGAGCGTGACGCTATTGAAGGCATCGGTGAGCGAGTGTAAGCCTTCGGCGATGAGGGCGGTGGATTTGGTGATCCATAAGCCGACGCCGAGTTTTGCAAAGGCGATCACGACATTGGCGAGCATGGCAACCAAGACGGCGCTCATGGCGTGCCTAGAATGTTCGTTGCTTGTGGGTTCTGAACGAGCCACAACACGAGAAGCGAGTTCAGGGTTGAATATCTGATCCGAGTCGGACATTGGGGCAATAGAATTCCTAGCTTATACCGTTTATAATGAGTGAATAGCGTGTTAGGCTATTCTAGGAGCTTTGATTTTTTTGTGAGGGCGTGTACACAGACGTACATAACGGAACAAAAAAATTGTAGCGACAATGAAGAGACAACACGACATTTAATCATTTAAACGGTATTGTTTTTTTAAATGTTGATTTATTATAGCACAGTTTGTGAATTATACACATCCTTGTGTAGGAGGATTATATCTATAGAAAGCTCTGCGAAAGTCCTGTCCCCTCTCCTTGAGGAGAGGGCTAGGGAGAGGGAGGGATTTCTAAAACCCAGTGTTTACATCTACTCCCCACCCCAACCCTCCCCTTAAAGGGGAGGGAGTAAGATGCCTTTTAGGCTTTCGCAGAGCTTTCTATAGTGTTTATGGTTGAAAATAAATATTTTAAGATTTCAGTTTTTTAGTTTTGGATAGCTCCGTTTATAGCTGGTGTTGTGCCGCCAAAGACTCCTTATATAGCCAAGTTTATAATTTTCTGTACAGTGTCTCTTCGTAGCGACAACGAAGACGCCAGACGCTATTTAATCGTTTAATTGGTATAAAAAGCAATCTCTACAAACGAGTTTGAGCAAACTGATGTAAGGCATACAAAATACGAGACACCGCCTTGCCATCCCCATACGGATTTTGAGGCAAACTTTCTTGCGACGCCGCCCCTACTAAAATCGCCGATGCAGCTTCAATCAACGCCGTTTTATTCGGACCGATCAACTGCACCGTACCGGCTTCCACTGCTTCAGGACGCTCCGTCTCATTCCGTAACACCAAAATCGGAATTCCCAAAGAAGGGGCTTCTTCTTGCACACCGCCCGAATCTGTTAAAATCAAGGTCGCTTCTTGCATCAACAAGCAAAACGGCTCATACTCTTGAGGCTCTAGCAACTGAATACGAGGATGCCCCCCCAAGACCGCTTCCACACGAGGCTTCACATTCGGATTGGGATGCACCGGCAACGCCAACACCACATCGTCAAAACGGTTAACGATTTCAAGCAAGGCATCTAAAATAGTGTCCAGCGGTTCGCCAAAGTTTTCTCGGCGGTGGACGGTAGCCAGCACCAAGCGTTGCCCTGCTTCAAGCACTACAGGCGACGGCACTTGCTTTGCTTTTGCGGATGCCAGCGTTTCAAACAAGGCATCAATGACGGTGTTACCTGTCACATAAATGCCCGAGGCGTTTGCCCCCAAACGCAGAAGATTTTCTTCAGACGTGGCTGTTGGAGCAAAAAACAGATCCGCCACAGCATCCGTCAACACACGGTTGATTTCTTCAGGGAAAGGAAAATCCTTATTATACGTGCGTAAGCCTGCTTCCACATGACCCACAGGTATGCGAGCATAGTAGCAGGCAAGGCTGGTGGCAAAGGTGGTGGTGGTGTCCCCATGTACGAGGACGACATCGGGCTTGTGTTCGGCGAGTACGTCTTTCATCGCCAATAAAACTTTGCTGGTGATGTGAAACAAATCTTGATTCGGTGCCATAATGTTGAGGTCCACATCGGGGTGAATATCAAAGAGGCTCAAGACTTGATCCAACATTTGACGATGCTGTGCCGTGACACAAACCACGGATTCTATCCACGAACAGGCTTCTAAGCCTTTGACCACGGGAGCCATTTTAATCGCTTCAGGGCGAGTCCCAAAGACGCTCATCACCTTCAAGCGTCGAGGTAAATGAGCAAGGTTCTTGTCTTCTAAGCAGGGGGAAAAAGGCATAGGGGGGATCCCTTTCAGTATCATCTTTTTATGAAGTTTAACTGAAACAGGAACCCCTGCCAAGTCTTCTATCTATAAACCGCTTTGACCAAAGTGGTTTTCAATCAACTTCTTTTTCTCTAAGACTTTTGCCGTCGCTGCCGCATTGTTTTGATTCAACGACAAGGCTTTATCAATATCAGCAAAGGCTTCCGTCTTTTTCGACAAAATGGCATACAACAAAGCTCGATTGGTATACGCATCGGTGTAATTGGCATTGAGTTCAATGACTTTATTGTAATCCGTTAAAGCGGTTTCATATTGCCCTTGCTTGACTTTCACCACACCACGATTCAAATACGCCTTGGCATAAGAAGGGTTAAACGTAATGGCTTGGTTGTAATCTTCTAAGGCACCTGTGAAATCGCCTAAATTGTATTTGGTGATACCACGATTGAAATAGGCATTGCTATTCTTTGGATCCACGCTCAAGGCTTGGTTAAAATCTTCAATGGCTCCTGCTCTATCGCCTAACAAATCTTTGGCATTGCCACGGTTGACATAAGCAAACTTATTGTTGGCATCTATGGCAAGGGCTTTATTGTAATCTTCAATTGCCGCTTGGTAGTCTTTACTGTTGTATTTAAGAATCCCACGGTTCACAAACGCAGTGGTGTAAGACGGATTGTATTGAATCGCTAGTGTAAAATCCGCTAAAGCCCCTGCGGTGTCATTCAAACGCTTGGCGGATTCAAGTAACAAGTGACGCAGGGGGGTGGCGGTGAGCGGCTGGATGTAGTATCTCTTTATTAGTTACAATAAAGAGGAGACACCACCATGCCAAAGGGCTACCAACAACTCACCTACGAAAAACGATACACCCTATACGCCCTAAAAGCAATAGGGCTCTCGCATCGGAAAATCGCTAAAACCCTTGGCGTTAGTTCACGAACCGTCGATCGTGAAATCCTACGAAACACCCAAG
>JBILSS010000028.1:0-16913 GCA_044371965.1 Vampirovibrionales bacterium | reverse complement strand
CTTCCGCTTAAGGCAAGTCCCCCCACAAAGGCACCAGCTTCAAGGCTTAAGCCTAGCCAGTGCGTGAAGAATGCCATGCCAATGCCCAAACTAAATACAGATAAGGTAAAGAGTTCACGGTTTCGGGCTTGAGCGAGTTTGTCTACCAATTTGGGGATGAAATGAAAGCTTAACGCGACTGTGGCGATTAAAACCAAGACGGCTTTGGCAAAATCCCACACTAACAAAGCGATATTGATTTCGCTTCCTCCGTAGACTTTGAGCAATACAGGCACAAGTAATAGAAGGGGAATGACCGAAATATCTTGCACAATAAGGGTACCCAGCGTTACACGCCCCACGGTGCTTGCCGTGGCTTGGGCATCTTCCACACATTTAATCACTAAAGCCGTTGAACTTAGGCTTAAAACGCCTCCTAACAAATAAGCCAATAAAGGCGGAGCCTTCAAAGCCAGTAATGCCGTGCCCAAAACAAACGTGCCTAAACAGATATAACGAATCCCGACATTTAATGCGGTGTTTTTCATACGTTTTAATTTAGTGGGTGACAGTTCCAAGCCCACCATAAATAGTAAGAAAATTAAACCGAGTTGTGCCATACCGTTGACGGTTGCTTGATTCTGTATCCATTTAAGTCCGTAAGGTCCTGTTAAGGCTCCCACGAGCATAAAGCCTAACACGGGCGGTAGTTTTAGGGTGTGGAAAATCGTGGCAACCACCGTCGCCACCAGTAATACACTTGCAATCGACGCATCAAACATAAAAAATCCTATTCATTAGACAAGTAGTTGCAGACGCTTGAAACGGCATCTTCAGGGCAAGTCGCATCGGGATTGGGACTAAGGTGATAATAGCTAAAGTTTGTCAACGCAACGAGGCAAACGTCTCCACAATCACTGACACGAAATGTGACGGCTCGAAGTTCAGTCAAGGAAGGGCGAGCTTTAGTGGTGACACTTAATTCCACCCGTTGATCTTCCTCTAAACTCGTTAGACTTTTCCACTGGTAGGAAGGTTCCTTGGGCATGGCTTCCACCACCATTTTGAGATCCAAATCCTTGGGGGGAAGCTCGCTACGTTGGCTCCCTTCAATCAGGGCATTTTGAAACTCAAGGAGCTTTTCTTGAAGGGCTTGGGCATCGGCTTCTTCAAAGGTACGTTCATAGGTCACCCACGCAAAGGCAAGTAAAACGCCGATAAGCAGAAGACTTACCACAATTTCAAGACGAGTAAAGGCGTTTAAATAGGGAGGTATCGGTTGAAACGTCACAAAATAAATCCCCTGTTGCGGACACTTCCTTAGTATAGCTGATAAATGCCTTTACGGCTTCCTTAAAATTACCCTACACTCTTGTTCAACAGGGTCGGGTTCACAAAACCTATTTATATTGGGTTGTAATTCGTAATTGTCAAAGCCTGTTAAAGTAACGGGGCAAACCGTGCCACATTCATTCACACGAAAGGTTAGTTCCCTTGCCCCTGACCAATCAGACGCTTGACGGGCTTTGGTTGCTAAAGTTACGGTGGGATCGATGGGGTCGTCAATATACGTCCATTGATATTGGGTTTCTGGAGCCCCCCCACTAATAGCGCTATTATAAGCGGTCACATCCCTCGCATAAGTGGCATAGGTAGGTTGTGGATCCACCACCGCAAGGATGGCTCGCATATCAATGTCTTTAGGCGAAATCTCAGAACGTTGACTACCTTCCACCAAAACACTTTGAAAAGTGGACATCCCTGCTTCTAACGAGCTTTTATCGGTGTCTTCTTCTGCATTTTTAAAGCTCACGATCACAACCGATGCCATAATACCAATGACGGCAATGGTAATGCTAAACTCGATAATGGTAAACGCCCAAGACCGCTGATTTAAAGGCATCCGTTTTTTCTCTCCGCATTATTTAGTATTCTAAGTATAGCGTATTTGAAGCCCGTTTCGCTAGGCTTTGTTGCAAATCGTTAAAATACAGTATGAGTCTTCTATTAACGTTGAGGGAAAAGATCCAGTTCACCCATTTGAATAAGAGGTCGTTCAATCTGTTGCGGTGATTCAAAGAAGCTACTTAAGCGGGGTTCGTTATTCATACGATCCGTATGGGACATCGGCACCGTACGAGGACGCACAATATAGTTTAATGGCAAAGTCGTCGGCATAGGATCGCTTAAACCTTCATATCTAGGCGGTGTAAGATAGTATCGCATCAATGGATTACCCCCTCCGTCTTGAGGGACGCTTAAATCCAGTAAAGGCGGGGCTTGGGTTGGCAAACCCACGGCAGGTGTATACGCATTGGGTCGATTATAATACGACGCCAAAAGTGGATAGGGGATATTTCGCCGATGGGGGGTGTTTCCCATTGGCGGTGGAACGTACAGGGGTATCTGCTTGCTAATCATACCAGGGTATTGTCGACTGTTGGGAGCATAAGGATTCACCGTGTAAATCGGCGGAGGCACCAGCAAGTTCACTGGCATGGTCGTGACCGTGTAAGCAGGGGCAATCATCGCAGGGGACACAGGGGCATAAGTAGGGTAGTCCGACACAGGGATGCCATTGGGTAAACCTTGGAGTCTTACATAAGGCAAGGGATTATTGTTATAAGTATTCGTGGAAATAGACATAGTGGCGACCTTTGTAAGCATTCAGTAATACCCATTAAACGATTAAATGTCGTGTTGTCTCTTCGTTGTCGCTACGATTTTTTTGTTTGGTTGTGTAGGTCTGTCTACACGTCCGCACAAAAAAATCTAGGCTTCTAGAATAGCCTAACACGCTATTCATTCGTTTAAAGGGTATAAGCACGACAATCACATAAAACCGTCTCAAGTTTATTTTGTGCGTTTTACTCTACGAAAGTCTAAAAAAGGAGCTACGTCATGTTGAGTGCAACGAAACATCTCCTCCCCCACTGTCTTTGAAGATCCTTCACATGCATTCAGGATGACGATTTTTTCTTTTGTATTTCTACAACGTTTTTAGCACATGACGCAAGAGGGTTTCAGCGTCCCACGAAGCGAGGATGTCGGAAGCATGCGTGCTTTGTAAGATGGCTAAACTGTTTTCAATTTCACTGGCTTCATACCCAAGGGATTCCAACACGGCGAGCGTTTCTTCTAAGGCGACACCTGCTCCGATTTCATGCGTCTTTTGCGTGCTGCCTGAACTGCGATGGATGCTGGGGCGACGCTCGGCAAACGCCTTGAGCTTTTCTTTAATATCCAACACAATGCGTTGAGCCACTTTCGGACCAACCCCCTTCACCGCCGTGATGGCTTTGGCGTCTTCATTTAAAATAAAGGTGACAAGCGTGGCGACATCAAAGGTGTTAAGAATAGACAACGCCACTTTACCCCCCACGCCAGATGCCCCAATCAAAATGCGGAACATATCCCGCTCTTCGGTGGATGCAAAGGCGGTTAGGCTGAGTTCGTCTTCTTTAACGGTTAAATGCGTGTGTAGGGTCATGGTTTGCCCGACTTGGGCTTTGAGTTGCATTAAAAAGCGTTCGGTGCAACGCAATTCGTACAAGTGATTCTGCACATTTAAAACAAGCAAAGGCTCGTTGCTAAGGGGGCTGTATCCGCAACTGACGACTTCACCGATGAGACCTGTATACATGGGCGTGGGCATCCTTTTTTCTATGTGCCTTCTTTATGATGACATCCTTTAGTCTAGCACGAAATGGTATAAACAAAGGAGCCGTCTCAAAAAGACGCCCCTTTCACCGATACCCTGAAAAAAGATGAGGCGTTTCCCCTATGAACATTTCTCCTATGAACATTTACCCTGTTTCGGCTTACAGTTCCAGTTTTGACGCTGGCATGTTTAGTAGTATTCGTGCCATGACGGCAGATATGAAGCACATGGAAATCTTGACGCAAAACGTTTCCAAATCGGGGCTTCCTGGTTTTCAAGCCAATCGAGTGGTGCGTCGCCCTTTTGCGGAAGTCTTGGGCGTGGCGAGTGTGGAAACGATGAAAGACAAGCGAGTCGGGCGTTTACGGCAAACAGGCGTGGGTGAAGACTTTGCCCTAGCAACCGAAGGTTACTTTCAGTTGTTGGATCCCAAAACAGGACGCATCACGTTGACTCGTGACGGTCGCAGTCAAATTAGCATCGAAGGCTACATGACTTCTCAAAATGGGCTACACTTCTTAGATGCGTCGGGCAATCCCATCAAGCTCCCTGAAAAGCCCATGGATGCTGGTAAGCAACTCAAAATTGATGAAGACGGCAGTATAACCTTCCGCAGTGATGTTTCGGGTAAATACCAAGCCTTCGGGCGTTTGGGCGTGGTCACGGAAGCAGGGCAGCGTCCTGACAAGGTGGATGTGGTTCAAATGCATACGGAAGACGGCAACGTGATGATTCAAGAAGAGTTTATGGAAATGGTACCGACTCGTCGCTTTTTTGAAGCCAATTCACAGATCTTCAAGGTGCAGAGCGAGTCCTTACAGCGTATGCTTCAAGAGCTGGGCAGGGCTCAATAGTGGTGTTATAGCCGAATTAATAATTTTCTGTACAGTGTCTATACGTTGTCGCTACGATTGTAAAGAAATCTCTATATCTGCGTGGTGAGTACCAAGTACCGTAAGACGGCTTGGTGAAAGTCCTGCTCCGACTCGATGACTTTACGATAGGCATCCGCCGTTTCACGCTCACGAATGTTCACTACAAACAAGGTGCTGTCGCCCATCTCAAACGACGTACGCTCCCCTTTTTCTAACGCTTGAGCCGTTTTCCATTCGCCCACCGATGCATTGTAAATCCCCCATTGAGCCTCCAGTTCCGCCAAGACCTGCTCCAAACCTGCGGAAAGTTCTTGATACGCAAACAGATACTGAACATCCAACGATTGTAAATCGAGTTCGGCATAACGCAATTTACCTGTTGCGGTGCGGTAACGCAAGGGGACTTCATACTTAATGCCCGCCTTAATCGCTGCTCCGATGCCTTCTTGCCCCAATTGATAACTGGGACTCACAATCGCATCGAGCTTCGGCAAGAAGGCTTGCTTTGCCAGATCAATATCCAATTGAGCGATTTCTTTGCTAATGGGAAAGCTCAACAAACGAGGGTGCATTTTCAGCATCGCCAGCTTGCCCGATTCTTTCATCGTGTTCAGGTCAAGGGCATCAGGCTTGGGCAGATGGGCTTCTTTCGGCGACCACTGCGGAAGCACGTCTAAACGGCCATCTTTCGGTTCTTGATTCCACAAAAGCAGGCTCAATTTAATCTCGGTTTTCTTTAAATTCAAGGTATCCTTGGCGACCTGCCCTTGGCGTTTTTGGACTTCTTTTTGGACTTCCACAAAGGCAATTTCAGGTAAATCGCCTGCGTTGACTCGCTTACGCACTTGAAACACCCGCGTTTTTCCCAAGTCTAACAGCTTGATGCTCGTATCTAACAAGCGTTTGGAAGCCACCCATTCCCAATAGGTTTCCCCCGTTTTTTGCTGGATTTGAAGCTCTTTAAGCTGTAAATCCAACGCCGCTCTTTTCAGATCCAACGCCGCTTGTTTTTCACCCACGCTAAAAGGGTTCGTGCCACGATACCGCAACAACGGCATGATGAAATTCGTATAGATTTCACCGCCTTGCCCCACAGGCGAAACGCTTGAAGCCATATCCCCCCGAGCGGTAAGGTAACCACTTTCAACAATCAAACCGTAGCGAGTCAAAAGACTCACGGCGTTGTCAGACAAATAGGCGTCTTTTTGCTTACCTGGTGCTGAAGAATTGTTAAATTGCCTGTATTCTAAGCCTCCTGAAAACTTAGGGTCAAACGCCCCTTGTGTGGCAAGAAATTTGGCTTGGCTTTGTTGCACTTTCAAACGAGCCAGCCGTAAATCAGGATGCGTCTGCTTCACCCATTGTAAGGCATCTCGCAGTTGCAAGCCTTTTTCGGCATTCACGGTGATTTGCGTGAGTTGAGCCAGCTCTTTCGGAGGCGTCTTTTCAAGCGTCACCAAGCTTAAATCAGGCGATGCTTTGGGCGGTTTCTTCCTGTGAAGGTCAGGCATTTTGGCTTCCGCAAGGGGCATTTGCATACCAAGACTGCTAAGAATGACAAGGCTTATGAGCAACACCAAAGAAAGGGACGGCTTACTTGGCTTTGCCCACTTTGGTTTTGATGCCTCCGAATTTTTTGCCTTTGTCATAATTCCCATTTTCTTTTCCTGATTTGGCGTAATTGCCACCTGTTTCTTTTTTAACGTTGTCTAAAGCACTATTGACGGGCGGTGGCTTCTTCTTCAAATTCAGTTCAAAGCCGTTGAAGCGTCGCCATAATTCATAGCCGAGAGGGACTTGATCCAACATAACCCAGCCAATGGCTTGCGTACCGTAACGCAGGTGCTGATCTTCAGGCCATTCTTCTTCTTTTCGCTCTCTAATGGCTTTTTCATCGGGTTCAATCAAAACACGAAAACGGTTTTGACCGTCATCTACCGCATCAATCACCACCACACGACCCGCATAGGTTCCCATGGCGACTTTAGGCCAGCCCGAAAACTGAACCGCTGGGTAACCCGCAAACTGCAAACGCACTTGACGCCCCACCGAAACCAAGGGAGCATCCACATCCGTGAGGTAAAGAATCACCATACGGTCTCCTGCATCAGGCACAACGACACAGAGTTCGTCACTTTCCTTAATGGTTTGCCCTGCTCCGTACACACTGGTACGGACCAAACGCCCTTCTACAGGGGATTTAATGATGCGTTGCGATTGCCGTTCTTGTAGGTTGACGATTTCATTGTCTAATTTCACCAATTCGGCTTGGGCTTTGGCATAATCTTGACGAGCCTTGGCGAGTTTAGACACCGTTTCGCTTTGCTTGGCATCGACATCTAAATTACTTTTCCCGACGCTATATGTCGCCCCTTGAAAGGACTGTTCTGCACCTTTTAAGTCCGCTTGAGATGCCGTTAAATCGCTTTGGGCTTTGACGAGACGATTTTCCGCTACTTCAAGGTCTCGCTTGCTTTTAAGCCCTTCATTATAAAGCTTACGGATCCGTTTTTCGTAGTAATCCGCCGTTTGAAACTCTTTTTGATTCGCCAACACTTTTTGTTGAGCGGAACGAATCTTAAATTGACTTTCTTGTTGCTTGGCTTGGGCTTCAGGCACGACATAAGCCCTGCTATTTGAAACTGCCGACTGTTGAGCTTCCAACGCGGCAATGGTTTCTTGTGTTGCGGTTATTTGAGCGTCTTGAGCGTCTCGCATGGCAAGCATTTTGTCAAGCTGTTCTTCGTCTAAATAATAGGGTTTGATTTCTTCTAGTTCAAGCAAGGGTTGCCCCACTTTAACCCACTGACCTTCAGGCACCAACCACTGTTTGATGCGGGCATCAATAGGAGCCATCACCGTTTGCGGACGGTGCATGGGGTTACGAGTACTCACTTCCCCAACGCCAGAAACCGACTGCTGCCACGGGGCAAAGACCAATAAACAGGCACTTAAAAAGACCAGTAAAACTAAATAAATAGACAGTTGCCCCATGATTTTAGGCGTACCTGTCAATTTAGTGGATTGTATTTTGTGAAGCGATTCAAGGGAATGAAGTTCGCTTTGTGAACTCATAATCGGCATTATTTAGAAGCGTCCCCCTTGATTAAAATTCGGGAAAAGTTGCGTAAAGAGCATATCACCTTCTTCAAAGAGTTCCTTCGGCTTGCCTTTGCCCACAATTTCTCCTTCAAAAAACATGTAGACATAAGAACAGGCGGCGACAATATCGGCGTCATGCGTTACAATGACCAGCGTCCAAGGGTATTTGGGATCCGTCAACTTAGCGACAATCTTCCGACGTGTGGGGGCATCAATGTGGTGGAAGGCTTCATCCAAGACCAGCAATTCGGGGGCATCCACAACCGCACGAGCCAATAAGACCATTTGCCGTTTGCCTGAAGAAATGTTCAAGCCTTCGCTTTCAAGTTGCATTTCTAAACCCATAGGCAGTGCCTCCAAAATATCGCCTAAGCCTGATGCGTCAATTGCATTGGCAAGGGCTTCTTCGCTAATGTTTTTGCGACCCATAATGATGTTGTCTCTCAACGTGCCTGCAAAAAGGCTATTGGGTGATTCCACCAAAGCCGTGGCTTTTCGGTAGCTTTCAAGGTTGAGATCTGCCAATTGTTGCTGGTTGATTTGAACGCGTCCTGAACTGGGTTGCAATAAGCCTAAAAGTAGTTCCGCCAAGGTACTTTTACCTGAACCACTCTGCCCCACAATGGCGGTATGTGTGCCTTTGCTAAAACGCATATTGAGATCATGAAATAAGGGCGTGGGTTGTTGAGGGTACTTATACGCCACGTTATGTAGCACGAGTTCTACGCCGTCTTTTTGGTTAATGTACTCCACGCCATCCGTGGGTTCCGCAGGTAAATCGGTGAGATGCCCCAACTTGTCTAAGCCTGTCAATAAATCGTACCAGCTTTCCAAGTTCACCACAATTTTATTGACCGATGCCAACAATAACAGCATCATCAATTCGGCTGCAACCAACTGCCCTAAGGAAATATCCCCTTGCATGACCAACCAGCCACCCAAGGCAAGTAAGGATGCAATCGTCGCCGCATTAACAAAAAAGCTCCATGTGGCTTGGCGAATAATGACGTTAAAATGCTTACGACGGGCATCGACATAATCATTACAAATACCGTCGGCATTGGCAATAGAAAGACCTTTGCCTGAATTGGTTTTAAACGCAATATGGCACCGAGCAATATCCTGCAAGGCATGAGCCATTTTGTACTTGTACTTAGATTCCACAATCGCTGTGGTAACACCGTTTTTACCTAGCATCACAAAAAAGACGAAAGTCCCCAGCAAGCAGATATTGAAGACAAAGAAATAACTACTGTAGAAACCCATAAAAATAAGTGAAACCAAAATCTGTACAATCGCAGCAGGAAATTCCAGCAAGATTTTAGACAGCGTTTTTTGAATCGTCATGGTATCGAAAAAGCGGTTGACGAGTTCTGGCGGGTAACCCTGCACCCATTGCGTGGTGTCGATATTCGGCAGGTGGCTACTCAAATACAGGGAAATCCGCACAAACAAGCGTTGTTGCAGAATCTCAAGCAAGGTGATTTCCACAATACGAATCAAACCTGTAAACAAAAGCCCTGCTAGCACAATGCCAGAAAGCATAACCAAGGGCTGAAGAAAGACCCCACTGGCGATGATGTTAATCAACGCTTGGGACGCCAACGGCAACATCAAGCTTAAGACCGCACTGACGATCGAGTAAACCAGCAGGAGCATGAGATCTTTTTTATCTTCCCACAAGAGTTGTTGCAGGCGTTTAAAGGGTGAAGGGGCTTTGGTGTGACCTGTTGCATCGAGTGTGGCTTGCAAAATGATTCATCCTTCTTAATCGTACAGAGCTTATTATACATGATTGTTAAATTAAAGTCAGCCACGTCCACCAAGTGTTGGGTTTTTCTCTTTTTTGCATTAGAATAAAGTGTAAAGTAGAAGGATTGGTTCCTCGCTCCGTTTTTAGCTGGTGACGTCAGAGACCTTTGCTCCGCCAAAGGTCTCCAACACCTCTAAAGGCGGTTCAAGGGGGGACGGGGAAGGACGTATTGCGTTTCTCCTCCCCTTCGTCCCCCCTTGAAAATCCCCCCTGAAACCCCACCTCGTCGCATCATTCCCATTGCACGACGTCCGCAAAATGTCTCGGAAGCCTCGCATTTAGTGCGTTGACGTCTGTTTTGAAATACTTCCGCATGATTATTATGAAGCGTATAAAAGAAGTAAAACCAAAAAGGAAAGCTCCATGATTCGCCCCGAAACCCTTACCCAACATCTTAAAGATGCCTTCACCCAAGCCCACGTCGAAGTCTTTGACAAGACAGGCGGGCAGGATCATTACATCGTCTACATTCGCTCCAGCGACTTTGTGGGCAAGCCTTCGTTGGCACAGCATCGCTTGGTGCAGAAGGTGCTGGCTCCGTTCATGGCATCGGGCGAACTTCACGCCGCTGAAATCAAAACCGCCGTGCCTGAATAGTCACCTACGATATAGCCATCTTTAGTTTTTCTGTAAAGGTAGCTAGGCGACAAAGTATAGACCCTGTACAGGAAATTGTAAAGATAGTTATGCAAGATTTTAATAGTCTTTTACAGATTGTCGCTAAAAACTTAGGGCTAGACAAAAAAGCCCAAGAATTTGGGGTGCTTTCCGTATGGAAAGTCGTTGTGCCTGAGGCGTACAAGGCATCCACCAAAGCGGATTCGATTTATTACAAGGGCAACAAGGCGTATTTACGGATTAAAGTCAAGCATCCCACCGTGGCGAGCGAACTCGGTTTTGAGCTGGAAGACTTGCTCGAAAAAATGAACGGCTACACGGCTCAAACAGGCATCCACCTTGAAGGTATCGAGTTGCGAGTGGGAAAGTAGTTCTATCGAACACTATCATAATATCAATTAAACGATATCAGTCCTTCATCTCCACGATGGTTTTGCCGTCGCCCCCGAGGTGAGCTTGTTCAGGATAAAAGTCCTTCACAAAAGGGCGGTTCTTATACCAATTAAACGATTAAATAGCGTCTAGCGTCTTCGTTGTCGCTACGATTCTCGATGTGCTTATGTACGTCTCTGTACACCTCACCCATCTGCGAGTCTAGGCTCCTAGAATCCACCGATACGCTATTCAATCGTTTAAATGGTATTATTAGGCACGTTTTTTTCTTGCCCTGTTTTTATGATGCTAGGACTTACATCTTGTAATTACAGGTATAGTTAATGTGATATTTCCTTGGTTTCATACACCCGTTCAAAAATTAGAGATGATGCACCGTTTTATAAACGCAGATTCTGCTTTATTTCGGAAACATCCAAATGCCAGTAATCATTTAGTGGCAGGGCCTTTGGATGATGATATTTTTGTTAAGGTGACTGATTTACCAGAAGACCCTCTTGATCACGCTATTCAGAATTGGCTTGCTCTTGCTCTCCAACATTCGAGTAATCAAGATCTTACCGAATTAAATGTAAGACCTGCTAAAAGTTTCCATGTGCTTCAAACACTCACAGAAGAACAATTACAAAAACTAGAAAGTGGTGTTCATGAACTGGAAAAAAAGAAGCCTTTAAAATCAAATATTTTACGGGAAATGATAAAATGGCAGAAGGCTTTAAAGGAAAAAACACTGTCTTTTGTAAGTAAAGAAGATATAGGCTATTTTAACGAAAATCATCAGAGTATTGTCTTTATGGAAAATGTGTTTAGAAATGAAAATACAGGTAGATTTGGAATAGAGGATACAAGCGACAGAGTCATGAAAGAAGTCATTTCTTTGGCTTCAGTCAATCAAATGTTTTTCGAGAGATTCGGTATTGAGCATAAAGATCTTAAGACTGCTAATGTATTTTATCCGTTTCAAAAAGCGAAAGAACGTATCTTGGTTGATCCTGGTTACCAAGCACCATTTAATCAAAAGTACAGTTCTTCTTATGCTATGGCAAAAACGAGTTTAGAGGAAATCGTTAATAGATTTACCCATTTTAGAAACCAAGCCAAAGAAGTTTATCAAGGCCAGTATAAAAACTAGAATCCCCTACTCCTTCATCTCCACGATGGTTTTGCCGTCGCCCCCGAGGTGAGCCTGTTCAGGGTAAAAGTCCTTCACAAAAGGACACATTTTGAGATAGTCCCGCACCGCCTTTTTCAACGCCCCTGTGCCTTGCCCATGAACGATGCCCACCGTATTCAACCCCACCCTGTGGGCATTGTCTAAGAAGGCTTGCACCTCTTCCAAGGCTTCAACGGCTCGCTTGCCTCTCACATTACATTCCAGTGCAAACGTGCCTTGCGATTGAGGCTTGCCGAGTTCGGCGTGTTGCTGATGAATACGGTGCAATAACTTACGATGCTCCGCCTTTTTCACCGCTTTCACCGCTTCAGGACTCAGTCCCAACGGCTCGACTTCGCTGGTTTTGACGACCAAGCTAATCATGCCGTTTTTAAGCGTGACCTTCTTCCCATCGCTCGACATCGCCACAATCTGAGATTTGCCCGCCAATTTCGGATGCTTCACGTCCTGCCCCACTTCAAACGCATACACGATTTTTTTAGGCTCATGGGCGAGGAGTTCGGCGTCAAGGGGGGCGAGTTCGGCTTGAAAGCGAGCGTCCACCTTGTGCTTTAAACGCAAAATCCGCTGTTGAGCAAACGCCAAGGATTTTGGCGATTCTTCCGCTTTTTTGAGATCCTTTTTCATGCGTTTGGCTTCGTCTTCAAAGTCCCGTAAACGGGCTTTAAATTGGGCTTGATAATCCGTCAATAACTGCTTTTTCTTTTCACGAAAGGCTTGCTGTTCGGCTTTGAAATCCGCATGACGCTTTTCTAGCTCATCTTTCAAACGCTGGATTTCGGCGTTCGTTTCTTCACTGGCGAGCCGTTCTTGCTCCAATGCCGTCAACAAGGTGGCGGAATCACTTTGCACTTGCCCCATGTGCTGGTGAGCGTCCTCAATCACGGTACGATCCAAGCCCAAACGCTCGGCGATCGCCAAGGCATTCGAGGCTCCAGGTACGCCAATCAACAGCCGATAGGTCGGTGCCAAACGCTCGACATCAAAGGCAACCGACGCATTGACGTATCCTTCGTGACGGTGGGCTTCTTGCTTGAGTACCCCCAAGTGCGTGGTCACAATCACCATGGCTCCCTTGTCGTAAAAGCGTTTCAATAAGGCTTGAGCCAAGGCACTGCCTTCAATGGGGTCGGTACCTGCGGCGATTTCATCGAGTAGGATCAAGGTTTGTTCTAAGGGGATGCTGGCATCGGCAAAGCGAGCGAGTCGGCTCATTTGCCCTGAAAAGGTGGATAAATTGTGTTGCAAGCTTTGAGAATCGCCAATATCCGCCAAAACACGGGTGAACAGGCTCATGCTGGAGCCGTCTTCCACGACAGGGAGCATCCCTGCTTGCACCATGAGTACGGCGAGTCCCACGCTTTTCAGCAGGACGGTTTTACCGCCTGTGTTTGGGCCTGTAATCACCATACAACGGGCGGATATAGCCCCCTCCCCTTTAAGGGGAGGGTTGGGGTGGGGAGTAGATGTATCGATAGCATCTTGAAATCCCCCCCTCTCCCTAGCCCTCTCCTCAAGGAGAGGGGACAAGGCATTAGTTTGAGCTTCCCCCAGCGTCACCGTATTGGCGATAATGGCGTGCTTGCCTTCTTGCAAACACAAAAGCGGATGCTTCAAGTTCTTCAAAAGAAGACAGGGGGCGTTAGTGTCCAACACCTTGAGCGAAACGGCGTCTAAGTCTTTCGCCAATCGAGCCGCCGCCCATTGACGCTCCAAGTCTTCCAAGGCTTGAAAAAAGGCGATCAAGGCTTCCGCATGAGGGGCAAGGGCTTCGCTCATGTCTTTTAAAATGCGAGCTTCTTCTTTGTGAATCTGTTGATGCGTTTCTTGCAGACGGTTCGACAGTTCTACGACTCGCTTGGGTTCAATAAAAACGGTGGATCCACTCGATGACACGTCATGCACAATCCCAGGGACGCTGGTTTTGTAGAACACGTTGACAGGCAGGACGTAGCGTCCGTTGCGTTGCACGATGATGGCTTCTTGCAGGGCTTTTAGCACGGTGGAATTGCCTAAAAGTTGCTTAAGCGTGCTTTGTATCTCCGTTTCTTGAGCGGCGGCACGCTTTTTGAGTTGGGCGAGTTCAGGGGACGCACTGTCACGGATTTCGCCTTCGGGCGTGAGTTTTTCATCCAAGAACGTCCACCACGCCACAGGGCTAGGCACATCTTCAAGCCATGCAAAAGGGGTGTTGTGGGGGGCAATGTCTCGACGATACTTCAAGACGTGGTTGATGGAATGCCTGCCGTGATGCAAGCCGTGAAGCAGATCCACAAAGTCGAGGCGTCCGAGTATGGCGTCTTTGGTGAGGGCATTTAGGGCAGGCAAGGCATAGCGAAAGGGGGCTTTGTTTTGGTGGGTGGATTCGCCGTAGCGTTGCAGGATTTGAGCCAAGCATCCCACTTCACTTTGATGCCGTTGGATGCTGAAAAGGTCTTCAAGGAAGGGGCGAGCGTGCCAAGCGGTTTCGCCATAAACGCTGGGGCATCTGGCGATGATTTCATCCATGAGGCGTTGCCAGTCGAGGACATCGAGGCTTTTAAGGCTATCAGCGTAAAGGAGATCGCTTTCATTGAGATTGAGCATAATGCACCCCTTGATTTGCGTCTACCCAATCGAGCAGACGAGCAAAGGCGTGAAAAACTCGTTCTGGCGAAAGATGCGTCAAACACCGTTTTTCATAGTCACACGCCACTTTCAACTGGCACGGTTGGCAAGGCAAACCTGCTTGTAAGACATGCACAGGGGCTTTCGACAAAGGCTTCCAGCGTTGCGGATCCGTCGGTCCAAAGAGAGCGAGTATCGGATGCCCAGCGGTGCCTGCCATGTGCAACGGCCCTGAATCGATACCAATCGTGGCATCAAGCTGGTGAAGCAGGCTCATGCCTTGCGTCAAGCTGAGTTCACCGCAGGCGATATGCAAGGGTGTTTCCGCCGAAAAATGAGCATTAAAGGCTTGATAATAGGCTTTTTCGGCAGGACTTCCGATCGCAAAAAAGGCGAGGGGAGAAAGCTCGCTTTGATGAGCCTTGAGCAGGTCAAAAAAGGCGTGCCAATGAGTCGTTTCCCATGCCTTCGCTTCGTTTGAGGCGACGGCGTGCAACAAGATGCATCGACGCCCTTCGGCTTTGTACTGGGTGATGAGATCTTGCCATTGCAGAGGCAAGGGATTAGTATCCGTCAAATACGACCAATCCCCTAGTAAAACAACTCTATTCGGCTCACTAACTGTGTCATTTTCAGTACTCAAATCCTTGTGTACGTTTAAGTACACGTCGGATTTTCCGTGCTTCAATTCCTTGTTATTGAAGCCGACTAGAGCCGTTTTAGGAAAAACAGATAGAGCATCCATAAAAGCGTCCGCCTCATGGATGCCTTCACGATAGGGTATCGGATGCGTCAAGAGTCCGCCACGCCCTTCCGTGTCAAAGCCAATCCGCCACGGAATACCCGCTTTTATCGCCAGCAAGACCGAAGACCACGAGCGTTTCAAGACAAAGCACGCCTCATACTGCTTGGCGTTTAGTGTCGGCAAAACCTGCTTGGCAGACTCAAAATAAACGAGTTCATCCACCACAGGATGCCCCTCTAGCAATTCGCCCGAACCCTTGCTCACCAGCACATCAATGGCAACGGTGGGAGGTAACGCCTCACGTAAGGCTCGTAAGAACGGCTCAAGTAAGACGGTGTCCCCAATAAAACGATGGCGAATCACCAAAACACGCCCCATCGATGCCCACGGGATCGCTTGCTGACGCTTAAATAGGGACGCAAACACCTTCCACATAAGGCTAGTCACCTGTAGCGGTGATGACCGCTTTTTCGGCTAGCACGGGGGCTTCAAACTGAACAGGTCCTTGCCGTTCGCCCAAGCCCACAAAGCGTTTCACCAACTGCTTAAAGCCTTCAGGCAAGAGTAGTTCAAATTCCACAATATGAATAGAATCTGCCAAGTCGCCTAGGGCTGGGAGGTTGAGCTTAACGGCATCCTTATGCGTACACAAAATCAGCGGTTTTTCGTGCTTCTGCCATAGGCTCTGTAATTGTTCTAGGGCGTAGCCTTCCAACGCTTCGTGATCCGCCAAAATAAGGGCATTTAGGACGTGGGCTTCCGTCGCTTTGACGCTGTCGATAAACTGTTGCGGATTGCCAATGCCTGTAAAAAGCAGAATGTCTTTGCCTGCCAACTGTTCAAGGGCTTGCGTGTTTTCAGGTTTCAACAAAGGCGTAAAACCTGTCAAACGTTGAGGCACCAAGTCCGCCTGCGTTTTGCGTGCCTTGCTTTTGCGAATCAGGGCGTTGAGGTAGTCAAGGCTAGATGCATCCAAGCTACGGGTCATCAGCAGGCTGTCCGCACGTCGCAAGGAAGCGAGCGGTTCTCGTAAAGGTCCTAACGGCAAGATGTGTCCATTGCCCAAGCGAGCGGTTTCATCAATCAGCAAAACGTTTAAATCTCGTGCCAAGGGCAGATATTGAAAGCCGTCATCCAGCACCAAGACATCAATCGGGGATTCTTTGATCAAACGCAAGGCATTTTCACAACGTTTGCGTCCCACAATTACGGTAGCAAAGGGGCAGGCGTTTTGAATCATAAAGGCTTCGTCGCCATACTGCGGATTTTCGGCTCGGGCATAGGCTTGCGGTTCAGTCGCACCGTATCCTCGGCTCAAAATGCCGACCTTGAGTTTGAGTTCATGATGCAAATAATGAGCAATCGCCACCGTCATAGGCGTTTTGCCTGTACCGCCTGTGGTTAAATTGCCTACGCTAATGACAGGCACGGGTAGATACACGTTCTTTTTGAAACGCACTTGATACGCCCATTGACGCAAGGCAACACCCATGCGATAGGCGTTTGTCGGCAGTATCATGAGCATCCACCACCATAAGGGCGTGGGTCGTGTGTAGTGCAAGCGATGCACGGCTTGAATGAAGTAGGATCCTAGATTCATGCAAAACCCTCCTGTTGTAAAGGGTTAGACGGTTTTAAAACGCCTATTCGACTGACCCCTAAATACGTTAAGCCTGCAAGCGCCATACTGTATAAGGTGGAAAAAGGGTAGTCGGGTAAAAATCCCAAAGGTAACGCCGTGTATTGCTTTAAGGTGGTCAACAAAATACAGAAGAATCCCACGAGCATTGCCCATTGCCCTGCTTGCTTATGCGGATGCTTGCTAAACAAAATCGCCAAAACAGGCACCAGCATCGTCGAAGCGTAAATATCCGCCGAAAGCCAAAGCACTTTGATAATATCGTTGAAGCGAAAGGCAATCAACACCGCAATTACGGCTTGAATCG
>JBILSS010000145.1:0-5121 GCA_044371965.1 Vampirovibrionales bacterium | reverse complement strand
TTGGCTTAGATTTCATCGCTCAAGACGAGTTGATGGAAGTCACGCCCAAGAGCATTCGTTTGCGTAAGGCTAACTTGAACTTCAAAGGCTAGTTTTGACGTTTTTTAAATTTTAGAAAAGACGCTTTGCATCAAGAAAGGCGTCTTTTTTGACACACGAAATTCGATTTCCGACACACGAAACTGTGTTTTTCGACACACGAAACCCCTGTTTCTGACACACAGAATAGGCATTTCTGACACACAAAACCCTCTTTTTTGACACATAGAATCTCGATTTCTGACACACGCTTTGAAGGGAAAAACGGCAATTCGTCATGTTGAGTGCAACGAAACATCTCCTCCCCTGTCTCGGCAGATCCTTCACATGCGTTCAGGATGACGTTTCCATTTCGATGCGATTTTCAAGGAGCTACTCTTTTTCAGTATGACACCTGTTCAAGTCATCGACTAGTGCCTAAAACCCACGTTTTTTTCGTTGTTGCAATTTTAAAAGGTAAGACAAAAAGGTTGACATATCTAAACTCATACGTCATAATGAAAAAGTAAGATAAAAAGGCTGACTTAATGACACAGGTTCATATCTCACAAAAAGCTGAAAAACAGCTCAAAAAAATACCTAAGGTCATTATTGAACGCTTGTTTGATTGGATTGAAACGCTACAGACCATTGGTTTGTTAGAAGCCCGAAAACTGAAGGGCTACCACGATGAACCCTTAAAAGGCGATCGACACGGGCAACGTTCCATTCGTTTAAACAAGCAATGGCGTGCCATTTACAAAGAACTTAATGGATACATCGAAATCGAAGTATTAGAGGTAACCCCACATGACTACTAAAAAAATACAACCTAGCCCTGATTCTATACCTGCAAATGAGTTGCCCGAGTTCAAGCAATGGCAAGCAGAACGTACGCTGGGTTCAGTCATGCGGAATTGGCGAGACGCAGAAGGTTTGACGCAAGAAGCGGTGGCTCAACGTTTGGGTATGAGTAAGCAGGTGCTTTCGGCTTATGAAAATGGACATAAAATCCCCAGTATTAAAAAGACGATTGCGATCGCTGAAGCCTTGGGAGCCTCGGTGACGATGTGGCTGATTTACCGAGTGGAAACCGAATTGCGAAATCAAGGCTTAGACTACAGCGTCCATCTTGAAAAACGTTTGGCGTAAAATACTTTATTCATCAACCGTCTTTTTAAAATAAGGGGGGTTACGCTACAAGTTGTTCCAAGTAGTCTGTTCTTTCAGTCCACATAATAGGTTCTATTTCACGAGTTTTCAATGCGTATATTATATCATCTTTAATAGGCTCTAAATCATTTAGAAAAGCGAATGCCTTTGTATCTGAGTGCCTTTTTTCACGTGTATCATCCCACGCCATAATAAAACTTTCTGCACTTTTTCGGTCTGGATGATTGATTGCTTTAATGAGTCTTTCAGGCGCTTCTTTTGATTTAGGAATTAAAAAGTCAAACTTATAGTCAAATCCTGTTTTCCCCTCAAGTTTTATATTTTCAGAATAGCGTACATCTGACTGATCTAACCATTTAGTGACGTCTTCATAGAAAAAGCTCTTAATGTGAGGCTTCGCCAAGTAAAACATATCATCCACAGACAAAATAGCCTGTAATAAGTTGTGTTTTTTAAGAGCATAATTTTCTAGTGAACAAGTTGAAAAAAGATCTTTCGTTTCTTCATCAAACGAAACACCAAAGCCATTAAGTATTTCTGTCAAAACCTTCTGCCGTTTAGGTGTTTTAATATCAACTCCATACAGTAGTAAATCGGAGATAGTTTCTCCAGCATCACTCAATCTAAAGGCTTTATCACTTAGTGATTCTGCATAAATCTGTATATAATCATTATGCCTATCTAAAAAAGGCGTTGTGATTTCAATAAAATGGTCTATTTGTTTTAGTGTTGTACGTTCTTTTAAGAAGTCAATATAAACTTTTTTAAGATCTTCAAGATTTGTCATAATGAAAGGAGTAGTCCCTGTTTAAGATTGGGCATCTCTTTTATATTAACATATTCCGCAAATTCATGTAAAACTTTCCACATATTTTGAGGTTCTATTTTAGAAAAAAGAGGAGGTAGTTCAACCGCCCATTTGTCCCCAAAACCTTCACGATACAAATGCAAATGCGGAGATGGTATTTCTTGCCCATCAGGATTTCGATGAGGTGCTCCTCCAAAATCAAGCCGTGCCAAAACAATCACTTTAGAAACTCGTGATTGAAAGCGTCCTTTCATAAGATTTATTCTGTTTTTACGAATATCTAAAGAAAATACTTCCCTACAGTCAGGAGAAGTCAGGGGTATATTCATATCAATACCTTGATATTCAAAGGGAAAAATTTTATTTTCAGGATATTTGGGAACACTTAACAAATAGTCGGCTTCTGATTGAGTAAGATCCATACTCATCTGATTCAAAGTCCTCCATTCCTTCAAAATGTGGTTGATCTACAAAACAATGAAAAGCCTGTGAAAAAGCAAAAATGCGCAGCGAGGGATTCGAACCCCCGACCTCATGGTTCGTAGCCATGCACTCTATCCAACTGAGCTAGCCGCGCAAAGGGTTTCTATACCCCTTAATATAAAACGAACATATCCCAAACGCAAGCCTTTTCACAAAATCGATTTTACTGCTATAATGAAAAAGTCGTTTAAATTGTTGTTAAGGAAAATCCCCATGACCACCGAAGAAAAAGTTGGATCTGCACTTGAAGCCGTTGAAGCCGTTGCTGAAACCCCTGCTGAAGTGCCTTTTGACCCTCGCCCCAAAAACATCGATGCCCTTATGCAAAGCACTGCTCGCTTTAGCCGTAAAGGGTGGGATGTCTTCTTGAGTCTGAAAGAAGACCTTGAAAAAATCACCTATAAACGCATTGAGCTTCGCATGGTGGCTCGTTCGGAAGCAGGAGCGAAAACCTTCGCCGAAGCCCTTGAAGCGATTTCGGTGCCTGCGGTGAAAGTCAACGGCGTGAACATTAGCACGATCACCACGTTTGCCAAACTGCAAGAAGTCATTAAGCACCCCGATTTGTTGAGCGTTGATTTAACGCTATTGGACTAAGCCGTGAGCCTACCTCGACTGAACAGCGAAGACTGGGACAAGCTCACTTGGCAGATCTGTGAACTGCTTTATGTGAAAGCCGTGCAAGACGGCTTGGATGAAGTGGATTCCTTAGGCTTTGCGACGCAAGATTTTAAGCCCCACCTGCACAAGCGAGACGTCGATCGCTTTAAGAAACGCCTGCACGAGCTGGTGATGCTGGAATTGCTTCAAGCCAAAGAAGACAATCACGGGCAGAAACGCTATATTTTCGACCTGTACCAGCTGAACCGCTATCAGGATCGTGACGATGTCTTGCCTGTTTTTGAACGGCTCAACGGTTTGCATGGCGATGAGGCGGAAGACGGCAACCCGTATTCGTGGCAATAAGTCTGTTGGGTCTGGTAAACTTTAGAGAGGATTGTTCCTCCATTACTTTAACAGCAGAGCCTTCTATACCTTTTAACCTATAACACACTATGTTACTTCTTGATAAGTTGAGCCTGCTTGCTTCCCTGCCAATCGGGGTTAGCTTTCTTGAATTCTTCAGTGGCTCGTGCGATTTCGTCTTTTAAGGCATCCAAGGCTTCGGCTTCAGGCACTCGACGAATACGGTCTTCCCCACGAAAAATGTAATATTGCCCAATCCCACCAGCAATACCGACATCTGCATGTTCAGCTTCACCAGGTCCATTGACAAAGCATCCCATCACCGCAACAGTCAAGGGTACATCTAATTTAGCGACCAGTTGTTCGACTTCGGTGGTGAGTCCGTGTAAGTCGACTTCGCAGCGTCCGCAAGCGGGGCAAGAAATAATGTTCACGCCTTCTTGACGCAAGCCTACGCTCCGCAAAATCTCCTGCCCAGCAAAGACTTCTTCCACACTATCGGCTGTTAATGACACCCGAATGGTGTCGCCAATGCCTTCATAAAGCAACATTCCTAAGGCAAAAGCACTTTTCGAGATGCCTCGTTTTAGGGTGCCTGCTTCTGTGACACCTAAATGCAACGGATAATCACACCGCCGAGCCAGTTCCCGATACGCTGTGACCGCTTGCAAGGGATCGCTGGCCTTGACGGAGATTTTGAATTGATCAAAGTCTTCATCTTCCAAAATACGAGCATTCAACAAGGCACTTTCCACCAATTGACGTTCCAATTGCTTGGGGTAAGCGAGCTTAATCGCCTTTTCAACCGAACCGCCATTGACGCCAATGCGAATCGGCAAGGCACGTTCCTTACATTTTTCCACGACTTTTCGCACAAAGTTTTTAGAACCGATATTACCAGGATTGATACGAATGGCGTGTACGCCATTGTCTGCCGATTGCAAGGCAAGGCGATAGTCAAAGTGAATATCTGCCACAATGGGGACGGGAGAGGCTGGCACGATTGATTTCAGGGCTTCCGCGGCTTCGGCATCTGGCACGGCTAAACGCACAATATCAACGCCAGCATCCGCCAAACGTTGAATCTGGTAGATGCTTTCTTTGATGTCTCGGGTGTCGTTGACGAGCATGCTTTGCACGGAAACAGGGGCATCGCCACCCACAGGGACGTTACCCACCCATATTTTCTTAGACACCCGACGAGGCGGACGCCCTGCAATAGAAGGCCAATCGCTGGCAAACGGCGTATAGAGGTCATCGGTAAAGTGGGCTTCGGTTGACGTATTGGATTCGTTTGACATAGAGAAACACCTCTTTCATTTAGAATTTGTGATCACGATTTATTATGCCATAAAAACAAAAAAGGCTCCAAGAAAAAGGGGATTTTGTTACCTCATTCTGAAATCATAGCATTTCATAGTATTCGATAGATGAAAGAGGCTATGAGGCTATTCTAGGAGCCTAGATTTTTTTGTGCGGGCGTGTACATAGACGTACATAACCAAACAGAAAAATCGTAGCGACAACGAAGAGACAACACGACATTTATAGTAAAAGATAAATAAAACAGGCTATTTATTTTGAAAGTAGACAGCCAACGCTTCTTCCATGTTTAAGCCTTGACGAAGCAAAGAAGTAATCGCTTGCTTTAACTTTGCCCAGTGTTTTTCAAT
>JBILSS010000144.1:0-5177 GCA_044371965.1 Vampirovibrionales bacterium | reverse complement strand
CTTGAAACAAACGTTTACTGATTTGCATGGGACTCCATTGCTGGTGACGGAGCTTTTCAAGGAGGTAGTTCACGTTGTTTTCGGTGAGTTTTTTTAAGTGGGGCTTAGGTTTCGAGCGTCGTTGTCGTTTTTTTCTTGGGCTTGTTTGTGACGATAGCCACGAAGCCCTGTATTTCGCTTGAGCTCACGATCGACGGTTCGAGAAGCTCACGGCAATGGTTTTGGCGATTGTTCGATTGGACTCGCCTCTTGCTTTTAGGGTTTCAATGGTGTATCGTTGTGCTACGGTCAGCTGTTGGTAGCCTTTTGGCATGGGGTGTCTCCTCTTTATTGTGATGAATAAAGAGATACCACATCCAGCAGCTGGCCGCCACCCCCCTGCGTCACTTGTTACTTGAATCCGCCACATGAAAAGAACGGCTCCTTGTTATTGTGTTATGCTCGGTTGTAATCATCTTGCAGGCGAATAATATCGTCTTCACCGAAATAATCACCCAACTGGACTTCTATAAACTCAACCGATTCTTCAAAAGGGTTGCTGATGCGATGCACCGCCCCTTGTGGAATGTAAATATAGCTTCCTTGTTTCACATCATGGTCTTGTTCACCAACGGTTACAATGCCTTGACCTTGCGTTACCAGCCAATGCTCTTCACGCTTATGGTGCTTTTGCAAGCTTAAACGTTGTTTAGGCTCCACCACGATTCGTTTTAGTTTGAAGTGGGGTTCATCCTGCAAAACATAAAAAGCACCCCATGGTCTTTTTTCGGAGTATTGATTAGTAATTTCATTTGACAAAAAAAAGCTCCTTATAAATTTGCATGTAAAGAGAGTATATAGCCCTTTTTTAGGGAAGCGACTTATTTTGGGGAAATCTTTATAACTTCCATAAGTTTAGTATAGAAACTGTAAAAGTCAACCTTTGATTTGTAACAAGAGTGTTAGTTTAGAATGTTTTTGCTAAAATAGACTTCTTTAAGTAGGAAAGGAAGTCTTTATGAATGCCCCCCAAGTGTTCTAATTATACCGTTATATCTGAGTTTAGAGTCTTTTTTACTTAGACTAGACGAGGGTCTAAATTTTTTTGTTAGGACATATAGACAGACCTACATAATGTAACGAAATAATCGTAGCAACAAAATATAGACACGGTACAGTAAATTATAAACTCAGCGATACAAAGCGTTCAATACTTGATGTTTGAACATCTTTAGGATATAATTAATTTAGCTTTTTGGTGTTTTCTCGATCTCGCAACTTTTTTTAGGTCTGCGGTTTTATGCGAATGTGTCACCATCCGTCTTTTCGTGTGTAATTAATTGTGTTTTTAATTATTTAGGAGTGCTATTTTGTCGAAGCCCTTTGATTCGCAACAAATTAATCAAGCATTGGCTTGGGCGAAAACGCCTTTTGCGGCAAAGCACTGGCAGGGCTTAGCCCTTGATTGGGGGGGCTTAAGCAAGTTTAACATTTTCAACGCCAAAAGTTTACTGTTTTTGGCAAGTTCGGGGATGCTCGTGCGTTTTGTGGGTATCGGTGGCACAAGATGCGTCGTGGATTGGAACGACAAAACGAAAGATGACGAAACCCGTCGTCGTCAAACCGCAGAACGTGTCTTTATTGAAGTGGGTGGTACGTTTATTGCGACCTATGTTGCAATGCAAGGCATGATGGATTTAAGCGGTAAAGGCATGGTACTCGCTAGTCAATTATTGAATAAGCATCATGGTTTAAGTCCTGCGGTCTTACTTGAAAAAGCCCACGCTTTAAAGAAAATCGGTAAAATGAGCGATGAGCAAATCCACAAAATGACGCAAGGCATTATGGAATTGACCGAACGTAAAAACCCCTATTCTTTTGGTTTGAATGCCCCTGAATTGAATGCGTTAGGCAAGTGGAAAGCGTCCGATTTTGCAGCCAAAATGGAAGAAAAGGGCCTAGGGGCTTTTTATAAATCGCACAAAAATGCGGATGGTTTTGTCACCTTTAAAGGACTGCTCAACGAAAATAATCATGTGGACAATTACTTTGCTCGTGTCAATTCGGCAGGACTAGTCACCGCCGTGGGGGCTACCTTATTTAGTGCGTGGTTGAGTGGAGAGCCTGTTCAACGTGCCAATGACATGGTGTTTCGCCCTTGGTATTTGGAACGCCTGAAACGCAAAAAGCATAAAGCCGAAATGCAAGGCAAGACTTTTGATTCCAACCTGCATAGGCGTCAAGTTCTCTCTCGTGGTGGCGTCAAAGAAGACGATCCTGTTTCCACAGTTCAGCCAGGCGTGCCTCGATCTACTTCTCAAATGCCTCAACGGGTTGCGTTGTGGTCTGGAAAGGGGGTCTAAACGATGAGTGCTTTTCCTACAGAAACTATTTTTAAAGGACAGTTCAACTCGCTAGAAGAACAGAAGGCGTGGTTGGCTGAGGCGTTGAAGCGTCCACCGATGCCGACTCCTCAAAAGGAGACGACTCATTTTGCTAAAGGCTTGAGCGAAATGCCTCACAATTTAATCACGGGGACTGGCGATACCTTTAAGGCTGTTGTAAACTTGGGCAAGATTTCTGTATCGTCCGAATTGCGGGGTGCTTTAGGGAATATTTCCCATAACATCGGCGTGACGTTGACCCAAGACACAGGTTCCCTTAAGAAAAATGCCGCCTTAATTGCCACTTTAATTCATGTGTTGATGCGTGTGAAAGAAGCCTATGAAAGTTCCAATACGGAAACGAAAGACCCCAAAGAAAAGCAATACAACCAAGAACAATCGGCAATGACTTACTTTAGGGAAATTATTGGTTTTACAACAGGCTTCTTATTACTGAAGCGAATACAAGGCATTCTAGAAAAACAGATTACGAAACACCATCAATATCAGGAACAAAAGTTTGGCGGAACGAGCATTTCCCAAAACATCAAGGATGCCGTGGGCGTATTGAATGGGACGGTAAAACCTAGCGATATTCAACGCATCCCCAATGCCTTGGTGACTGAAACCGTCTTGCACCGTATGCACGCCAACCCTGTCAACTTAGGCTTGGCACAAATCGGATACGCCTTGAATGACCCCAAACTTGAAACGGACTCCTTGATTTCACCCAAGTTTTGGAAGCGTGCGTGGAACATGAAGTTTGGTACAGAGGCTGAAACGCTGGTGCGTGAAGCCGTTGGGAAGAAGGTGAATCCACAAGAGATGGCGGAATTGACGCAGCGTCTGTTGAAATATGAAAAAGACGGTCTAAAACTGGTGCAGAAGCAAAAGCCTGTTTATATAGGGCTGATTCCGAGCATCTTGATTAGTGGCTTTGGTATTGAGTATGCGTCCTTGCATTACGGACCTTTGGTAAAAAAGAATATGCTTGGCTTGATGCGATTCTTGCAGGTGATCCCCAAAGAAAATCCAGACGAAAAATCTTCGACTAAACCTGATACACTAAAGGGGAAATATTAGAGTTAGGACGCTGGTAAATCGCCGCATTGTTACGGCTTTCATAGACCCTCACCGCTATGAGCGTAACCCCTGAAGGCAAAACGGCGTCCATGGTTTGAAAAAAGACAAAGGCGATATTTTCCGCCGTGGTGACGACCCCCTTAAATAAGATCGTGTCCTTGTCTAAAAAAACGTGATCCACCTCGTCTAACAGATGCGTTTCTACCAGCTTGTCGAGTTCGACGAGATCCATGAGCATCTGCGTTTGGGGATTGATTTCGCCTTCTAAATACAGTTCAAACTCATAATTATGCCCATGTCCATTGGCGTTATTGCATTGCAAAAAAACCGCCTTATTTTCAGCGTCGCTCAAGTGAGCCGAATGCAAACGATGTGCCGCTGCAAAGTGGTAACGTCGCTTAAACAGTAGCATGATGAGGCATCCCAGTTACGTCGTGGGAATACGTCGCTTCATCGTCGATCGATTCCCAAAAGACTTTTGCTTCGTGGATGCCTGCCACAGGTTTGCCGTCATAAAGCACCGACAGCTCACGGCTTTCGCGGATTTCAATCCAAGCGAGTTGTAAACCCGTTTCTGCTAAAGCACGTTGCAAGCGTCGATAAATATAGACGCTTAAGGCTTCAAGGGTGGGTTGATTGTCTTGAAAAAAGGGGACTTGACGGTTTAGGCATCTAAAATCAAGAGGGGCAATGACGGTGCTTTCCATAAGGCTTTTCACTTCTTTAAGGTTCATCACCATGCCTGTTTTCGGATCAACTTCGCCTGAAATCGAAACAATCAATTCATAATTATGCCCATGCCCAAAGCGATTTGCCGTCACGCCAAAGGCTCGGACGTTTTCGTCATAGCTCCATTCGTTCACCCAAAAATAGTGAGACGACGAAAAATCGGCACGGCGTTGAATGGTAATGGTGGCAGGCGTTGGCATAAAGGATCCCTTTTGGGTTTAAGTTGGGGTCTTCATATTTAGAAGCTAGGCTTCTGTGGCATATTTTCAGAATGAGACGCCCACGCATTATGAGCGTGAATGGATTCTAATGCCGTGACTCTGACGCTAAAGCCTGAGCATCCTGCTTGTTGACGCAAGGCAAGCGTTAAATCACGAGCCACATCTTCCACAAATTTCGCATTGGTGTACTGGCGTTCGGTCACCCATTTTTCATCGGCACGCTTGAGCAAGGGGTACACCGCACAAGACGCACTTTCTTCGGCGTGTTGAATAAGCGTTTCCAAGCTAAGGGCATCGAGTTGGGTGTCGTCTAGGGCGACATCGAGGGTGGCGATGGCTCGCTGGTTGTGAGCACCAAAATCGCTAATGGCTTTTGAACAAGGGCATAAGGTGGCAATCGGCACTTCGACTTTGACGAATAAGGCGATTTTGCCTTGATTGTTGACACCGCTTAAGGTGCAGTCGTAGCCCATAGGTGCCGAGTTTTCGGTAACAGGGGCTTTTTTGTCTAAAAAGAGTTTGAATTGAATTTCAGCCGTGGCGGATTCGGCTTTTAAGCGTTCACGCAATTCTGCCAAAAACGGACGTAAATCAATCGTAATGGACTGAGCCGTCTTGCTCCAGTCGGCGACTTGTTCGATGAAGCGAGACATATGCGTACCTTTTTCTTCGGGCAAAAGGCTTACACTCATGGATACTTGGGCGTTGATGGCTTGTAAGCGTCCCGAAGCTAAAAGAAAGTGCAGAGGCATTTCAACGTGGCTCACGCCAGCGGCTTCTA
>JBILSS010000143.1:0-5226 GCA_044371965.1 Vampirovibrionales bacterium | reverse complement strand
TGAATCTTCCCCTTTAGGAAGGAGAGGTTAGGAGAGGAAACCAACGGTTTTCTTTCCTAAGAGAAAAAGTTCTTAACTTTTTCGACCATGGTGGGGTGGGGAGTAGATGTAAACACTGGGTTTTAGACATCCCCCCCTCTCCCTAGCCCTCTCCTCAAGGAGAGGGGACAGGACTTTCGCAGAGCCTTCTATAGGTTACAGATTGCTTCGCTTCACTCGCAATGACGGTGTTCTTTTCGGACTTTCACAGCGCTTTTTATAGTCAAATGTAACAACGCTTAAAGTTTCACCACGAATGCTCGAATAAGACGCATTGCAAGTATCTCCCCATCATAAGGAACCCTCACGCCATGGCAAACTCTTCGGCTAAGTTTAATCAACGTCACTTAGAAGCCCTTGAAGCACACTGGCTCACCCAACCCCTCGATGCCTACACCCCCAAAGAACAACAACAATGCAAAACCGCCTTTCTCGATGCAATGACCCCTTATGTGGAAGGCGTCGTGCAAAGTATGGCTCGTCGACATAGTGACCCCAAAGAAGACCTGCTTCAAATGGGAGCCATCGGGGTGCTAAAAGCCCTCGCTCATTACGACCCCAAGAAAGGCAGTTCCTTTAAAAGCTACGCCAGTTACTACGTCACAGGCGAAATTCGCCGATACTTACGGGAACAGTCGCTTCTCTTTAAGGCACCTCGTGCCTTGCAGGAATTGCACTACCGTATGTTGAATATCAGCAAGAACTTTCAAGCCCAAAACGGACGTGAGCCTAGCGACCTTGAACTGCTCAATGCCTTACAATGCGAACCCACGACTTTAAACGAGTTGCGTCACCTAGAACGTCGATCGGCGATGTTTTCGTTTGAAGACAGACTTCATGCGAATGACGAGCAAGGCTTGCAATCGGCTGGCACGTTGAACGACACCCCCTTTTCGCAAGACGAGGCATCGCTTTATTTGGAAGGCTTTTCAGAATTGCAAGACAACGGCGGTGTGCCTGAAACCGAAGACAGGGTCATGCTTAGAAAGGCATTACGGCGTTTAGCCCCTGAGTTGCGGGATGTAGTGACCTTGAGCTTTTTTGAGGAAATGCCCCAGCAAAAAATTGCAGAACGCAGTGGTGTTTCGCAGATGCAGGTGAGCCGTCGCTTGAAAAAGGCGTTGCAGGAACTGGATCGCTATTTGTAGGGTGGGAAGTCTCTTACTCTCTCTTGATTTTAGGAGGGGGACAAAATCTAACTCAACGTCATGCCCGATTCGACAAAGCCGTACTTCCACACAGTGCCTTCTTTCACCATACAAATATCCACCTGCCCCTGCTGACCGTTGGGGTACTGTAAGACGCAATCCACAATGGCTTTGTCGCCCTGCATTGCCTTAAGCGAATACGAACCGAATTGATACAATTCTTGTGTGCCACTGCTAAAGTAAAAGGTCTTCCAAAAGGTGTGAACCAGCGTTTTTTCGTTCATGCGAAACATCATTTGCACTTCCTTGAGTCCAATGCCAGAAACTTCCACCGCTTCAGGATTCCGCTTTTTAAGCACCTCATAGGTATACGCCAAAAAAAAGTCACGGCTTTCTTTGGAAAAGCAGTCAAAGGCGGCACCGAAGTCGTTACTCATAAAGGTATTCAAAAACTTTTTAAAACCATCTTCAGGCGTGGACATTAGGACATAATACCTTCTTCACGAACAATACGAGACAAATGACACGCCGAAACGTGGGCGTTGTTTCCTGCAACCGCAAGCAGGGCAGGCTCTTCTAAGGCACAGGGGGTGAAGCATTCGGGGCATCGGGTGTGGAAGCGACAACCGCTCGGCGGATTCATCGGGCTGGGGAGTTCACCGACCAACGGGTGACGACCGGCTCGTTGTTGCTTGGCTAGCAACGGATCCGCAATGGGCATGGCATCCAACAAGGCTTGGGTGTAGGGATGTTGAGGGTGTTGAAAAATGGTGTCTGTCGCCCCGACTTCCATAAACTTACCTAAGTACATGACCGCCACCCGATCGCAAAAATGCTGTACCACACTTAAATTATGAGCGATAAACACATAGGTTAGCCCCAAGTCTTTTTTGAGATCATCCATGAGGTTGAGGACTTGGGCTTGCACGGAAACATCCAAGGCACTGACGGCTTCGTCCGCAATAATGAGCTTGGGACGCAAGGCTAAGGCTCGTGCAATGCAGACCCGTTGACGTTGACCGCCAGAGAGTTCGCTGGGGTAGCGATCAATCACGCTGGCGGAAAGCCCGACCATGTCCAGCAGAGCCAAAACGTCACGTCGCAAGGCTTGACCGCTGGCTCGTTTGAAGATTTCGAGCGGTTCGCCAATGGCTTGCCCCACTTTAAGCCGTGGATTCAAGCTGGCGTAGGGGTTTTGGAAGATCATTTGCATATCGGCACGTTTTTCACGCAAGGCGTTGGATGAGAGGGCGAGCCAATCGTCACCGTCAAACCGAACTTGCCCTTCATCAGGCTCATCAAGGCGGATGAGGCATCGGGCGAGGGTGGATTTTCCGCATCCGCTTTCGCCCACTATGCCGAGGGTTTCGCCGTGGTTCACGGTGAAGCTCACGCCGTCGACAGCTTTGACATCGCCGATTTTGGTATTGAAAAAGCCTTCTTTAACAGGGAAGTATTTTTTGAGATTTTGCACGTCGATGAGGGGGGCATCTGTTGAAGAAGGAGGTCTTTCAAGCAATACGGGGGATTCATTCAGCGTCATGTGTCGTTCCTTACGCATAATTTTTCAGAAAGTAGAGAAAGTCCTGTCCCCTCTCCTTGAGGAGAGGGTTAGGGAGAGGGGGGGATCTTTAGTTTCTGTGCTTAGATCTACTCCCCACCCCAGCCCTCCCCTTAAAGGGGAGGGGGTAAGACGCTTTTTAAAACTTCTCTATAACTTATTTATAATTATTATATCGCATTTTTTGATATAATGGGGATGTCTGATAGATGAATCTAACGAAAACTATATAAATAAAACAAGGAGTCCACCATGCCTCTTGAATCTAGCAATACGCCAACATCCAATGTGTTGAGCTTTCGTCAACGTCGTCCTTCCGCCTTGCCGTTGAGCTTAAGCCTTTTAGCCGTCTTGCTGGCTGGCACGAGCTTGGCATTTCAGCTCTTTCCACACCTATTAAGTAGCGTGCAGAAACCCTTTTCACCTGATGCGAATCATGCGTCGCCGTCGGTGCCAGCTCCCTCTCGTGACACTCGCCAAGCGATAAACAGCCCGTTTTCAAGCGTACTGGCCGATATTTCAGAATCACTCGCCCCAAGCGTGGTGAACATCGAAGTGCGGATCCGTCCACAAAACGTGACGGCGGAAGAAGACTTATTTCGCCACTTTTTTGGTGGGCAAGGCTTTCCCTTTCCTCCGCCTCAAGCACAGGGTGGTCAAGGCAGTGGCGTGATTTACAATGCCCAAAAGGGATACATCATCACCAATAACCATGTCGTGCAAGGGGCGACCGATATGCAGGTGCGTCTGAATAATGGGAAGGTTTATACGGCGAAACTCGTGGGGAATGACCCTTTGACAGATTTGGCGGTAATTCAATTAAAGTCCGCAGAAGGCAAGTTGAAAGCGGCGAAACTGGGTAATTCCGCACAATTACGCACAGGCGACTGGGTGCTGGCGATGGGTTCTCCATTGGGTTTTGACCATTCCGTGACACTCGGCATTGTTTCCGCCATGGCTCGGCGAGTGCCTGATCTCAATGAAGAAGTCCCCTTTGTGCAAACGGATGCAGCGATTAATCCTGGCAATTCGGGCGGAGCCTTGGTCGATTTGTACGGCGAAGTCATTGGCATTAACACGGCGATTTTACGCAACGGGCAGAACATCGGCTTTGCGATACCGTCCAACACCGTCAAGCAAGTGGCGGATGAACTCATTGCTCATGGGCAGGTCAAGCGGGCGTATATCGGGGTGATGCTGGCGGAGCTAACGCCAGAGATCATCGAGCAATTGGACTTGTTTCCTGCGGTGAAGGGCGTTGTGGTGGGGCAGGTCGTGCCGAACTCGCCAGCGTCGAAGGCGGGCTTGCAATTGGGCGATGTGATTCAATCGGTGCAGGGGGTGGATGTGTCGACACCTAAGGCGTTTCAGGACGTGGTGCGTAAGGAAGGCATCGGCAAGACGTTGCGTTTAGAGGTTTTGCGTCAGAAGAAGCGGATTAAGGTTTCGCTAAAAAGCGAAGCGATGAATCCGCAAGCGTTTCAGGCATTGCCTTAAATGGCTGCGAAAGCTACCTAAAAAGACAAGATGTCATGTTGAGCATAGCGAAACATCTCCCAAAATGGAAACCGTAAGGGCTAGGGAGATTCTTCGTTTCACTCAGGATGACTATTTTCCTTTCGCAGAGCTTTCAATAAAGCGTTACGCAAAATAGCTAAAGGCTTTTTCTCGCCATTTGTCGACGATTTTTTGCTGGCTTTCCGAATCTTTTTCTAAAATTTCAATGTTCTGCTGAAGTTGAGCCATTTGCAACGTAATTTGTTTGGTGAGTTGGTTAATCGCCGCCAACTGCTGTTGAAATAAGGTGTAGTAAACGGAACCGTTTTCCAAATCTTGACCGACGGCGTTCAAGGCGAAGGACGTTTGCATCAGGTTTTGTTGAGCTTGGGAAAGGAGTTGTTGTTGCCAACGATAATCAGCCAATAAGGATGTATTACGTTGTATCATAGCAAAGCTGACGGGTCCAGACATGGTAAGGGGATCTCTCTGAATTGTGAAAGGGGGTTATGTGGTTTGAGGTGAATGGGGGTAATTCACTAAAAATGAACAGGAAAAATTAGTGAAGTGAAAAGCGTTATTTTTTTAACGTTGTGAACAAGGGGGATTTCTTACTGTAATAAAGGTTTCATTAAGATTGTTATTTACTCAAACTCGTCATTTTGTTACATGATGTTACATGATGTTACATGATTGTTTTAAATGGGTTGGAAACGTTCTTTAGAAAGATTTAAGAAAGTCCTTGACAAGACACGTCATTGCGAGTGTAACGAAGCAATCTGTACACCACCTTCGGCATCTTTACAGATTGCCACGCTACGCTCGCAATGACGTTGTATTTTGAAACTTTTGCAGAAACCCTAAATCCACAAACCCTGACGCCCCAAGCCTTCCACCGAAAGACCCTTCGCACGATGCACCCCGTGATGCCCCGACTCCCCACAACAGCCCTTCTGTGGCAACTGCTTCATCGGATTCGCC
>JBILSS010000142.1:0-5248 GCA_044371965.1 Vampirovibrionales bacterium | reverse complement strand
GCCGTAAGTGGAGCCGTCACCATAACCTGTGGTAACGGTGGCATAAGTGCCTGTGCCTCCATTGGGGAAGTAAGAGTCTGTTCCACCACCATAATCGCTACTGTAGGCTTGATGATTGATGCTCACCGAAGGATTGTAGAATTGTTGGCTGTTGTCCGTCAACGTCAATCGTCTGGGGGCGTATTTGACATTGGGGGCAAAAACTTGGGTATTATTGTACTGCGAATTGTCTCGGTAGCTATTGTCGACATAGCTTTGATGGTTCTGATAGCTGAATTTTTTGGAATTGTCCGCATAATACTTGGAATTGTCCGTGTAGTATTTGGAGTAATCCGCATAGTGGTTTGATTTGTCTGTGTAATGCTGGGAATTGTCGATATTCCACTGACGCTGAGAATTGTACGTATTCCACTGCTTGTATGAATTGTCCGCATAATGTTTCGAATAATCTACAGGGGCGTAGGTGCTGGAATAGCTATTCGACGTTGGTGCGTAGAGGTTCGTTTTGGGAGCATACGTGCTGGACGAATAATTGGACGTCGGGGCATACGTATTTCTTGGGAAATAATTCAGCATTTGTTGTTGCTGTTGATTATTGTAATTATACGAAGGGGCAGGTGCCGTCGGATACGAAGACATTGGATAAGTCGGGGTTGAGTAAATCATCGATACAAGGTTCCTTTGGTTAGGGATTATAAACAAGCTATAAAATAAGGGATACATAGGGAAATAGGGAAGCATCATCCGTTGGGATGCCTAGAAGTAAAAAAAATAAACGGATACGTGTGTTTGTCGTGACGAGCGATCCTTTGGGTCGCTGTTAGGGAAGGGATCTAGGGATGCACGGGGGGCATCCCAGTGGGGATTCGTGAGAGTGCAAGTGGGACGAAATGGAGGATAAATTATCCGCCGAAGAGACCGCCGAAGAGACCGCCACCGCCATCTTTGCCACCACCAAGCAGTTTAGAAAGCAAAAAGCCACCGACGCCTGAAAAGACATCAAGTCCACCGTTGCCTTTTTCATCAGCACCAAGAACAGGTCCACCAAACAAGCCTGTACGGTTTTCAGCAGCATCTTTATATTCTTCTAATTCAGCTCTTAAAATAGCATTTTCACGAGCCAATCTTGCTTTTGACGTATTTTTACCATAGCCACCATAAAGGCTGCTTAAGTCCGTGTCAAAGCTTGTGGTGTCATAGAGAGAATCACTATTACCATAAGTGCCATATCGATCCGTTAAATGATAGTCTAAGGCACCTAACTTGGAATTATATAAAGAACTTCCATAAAGGGAAGCTAAGGGGTTATTATAGATTGAAGTCATGGGAATTACAGGTTTCCTATTATTAAGACGGGGGATTATTTTAATGACTCATTTAGCGACTTATTGAAGAATCAGTCTGTAAACTTGTTTGCTTGTCTTAATAAAGTAATAATGAATACAAGAATTGATTGTTTTTATTATTTTGTTACAATTAAACGCAACACTGTTGCATTTGTATGTTTTTTCGTTATAATTAGGGTGTTACTCATACGATTTAAAGGTTTCTCACCATGACGCTTCACAAAAAATTGCCTGTTACCGTACTGTCTGGATTTCTAGGGGCTGGTAAAACCACCCTGATGCAACACATCCTCAATAACCGAGACGGTTTAAAAGTCGCCCTAATCGTCAATGACATGAGCGATCTCAACATCGATGCCAAGCTGGTGAACCTCGCTGAAGGGAGCTTGAGCCGTCAAGATGAAAAGTTGATTGAAATGAGCAATGGCTGTATTTGTTGCACCTTGCGTGAAGACTTGTTAATTGAAGTGCGTCGCTTGGCGGAAGAAGGTCGTTTTGACTACTTGTTGATTGAAAGTTCGGGTATTTCTGAACCCATGCCTGTGGCGGAAACCTTCACCTTTGAAGACGAAAACGGCGTTTCCCTAAGCGATATTGCCACGCTGGACACGCTGGTTACTGTCGTGGATGCCGTCAATCTTCCCCTCGATTTAAACGGCATGGATCTGCTTAGTGACAGAAATATGTCGCTCGGAGAAAATGACGAGCGAGGCATCAGCGAATTATTGTTGGATCAAATCGAGTTTGCCAACGTGATTTTGCTCAACAAATGCGACCGCATTTCCGCCAAAGAAGCCGATGCCCTTGATGCTCTGTTACAAAAGTTGAATCCGCTCGCTAAAGTCATTCGTACGGAACGATCGGTCGTCGATTTAAAAGAGATCCTCAATACAGGCTTATTTGATATGGAAGACGCCGCCAATGCTCCTGGGTGGCTGGCTGAATTGCGTGGCGAACACACCCCCGAAACCGAAGAATACGGCATTTCGGCGTTTACTTACAAGCGTCAACAGCCGTTTCATCCTGAACGTTTGCGTGATTACTTTGAAGAAGCGACTCCTGGTGTGATTCGCTCCAAAGGCTTTTGCTGGATGGCGCATCAGTGGGATTGGATGATTCAATGGAGCCAAGCAGGCGTTTTATTACAGGTCACCCCAGCGGCTCCGTGGTTGTGTTGCTTGCCTGACGAGCAGTGGGAACCTGATGAAGGCGTGAGTCGTGACGAGGTGCGAGCGACATGGCATCCTACGTGGGGGGATCGCATGCAGGAGCTGGTCTTTATTGGGCGTAACATGAACGAAGCTCAAATCACCGCCCAGCTTGATGCCTGCTTAATGACGGCAGAAGAACTCAAAACGGAATTGCCTCGCTATGTGAAGGAGCGTCCGTCGTTTTTTAGTTTTGATGCCGTCATTGCGGACATGGAATCGGCGGGAGCTTGTGAACTCGTTACTTCTTAGACCATGTTAAACGAATGAAAAGCGTAAAGTTTTCTCTGTAGGGGTGCGATTTATCGCATCCGTTTCAAGATTTTGTGACGGGCGTGATAAATCACGCCCCTACATTTAAAACGCTATTTAATCATTTAAACGCTTATTTTTTCTTAGGACTTTTCCACATCAACACCACGGCAGATCCCAACGCCACCAAGACCGACACGCCCAAAATTAGGGGATAGATCTTATGCAAGCCGAAGGTTTGCAACGTGTGCAGGTGTAAAATCGATTTGCCCAAGACTTTATTACCCATGATTTCTTTGACAATGGTAAACGCAATGCCAGTTGTCGCCGTCCATGCCAAGGGTAGAAGTAGCAGGCTTCCGATGAGCTTATGAAACTTGAAGGCTTTGGCTTTGATGTTCATGTGGGTGTCCCTCTTATTTTAATGTACCCTATTATACTCTATTATAGTTGGGTTTATAATGTCCTGTCTAGTGCTTATAAAAACGTCGTCTGCCAAAGTTTTGCACCTAAAGACGTCGCTAAATGGCTTTGCTCAAGCGAGCTTGGCATTTTATCACGATCAAAAAAGCCCACCACGGCGGATCCACTGCCACAAAGCATGGCGTGAAAGGCTCCAGCATCCAACAAAGCATTTTTCATCCCTCGCAATTCAGGATGCCTCTCTAAAATCACGTCTTCAAAATCATTGTGCATATACGACGTCAACCCTTTTAAGGGATGCCCTTTTTGTAGAGCATCCAAAAAATGGGGATCAGGCGTGCTATAGGCTTGGACTTCATGCACCCAAGCGTAAGCGTCTTTCGTTGAAATAGCGATATGTTCCGCCTTTAAAATCAAAAGCGTGGCATCTTGAAACTGAGAAACAGGGCGGTCAATCGGCTGAATACGTTCCCCACGACCTTGCATGTGCATCACGGATTTTTCTCTTAGAAATAGCGGTACATCCGACCCGATGCCTGCCCCTAATTGGTTAAGTTCTTCGAGCGAAAGTGGCGTGAGTGTCGGAAATTTTCGACAAAGCAAGTCGTGATACAAACCAATAGCGGCGGCGGCATTAGACGATGCAGACCCCAACCCTGCTTGATAGGGCAAACACTTTTCTAAATACACATTCACAGGCGGAAAGACCAAAGGGGTTTTATACTTTTTTTGAAAGCGGGCTTGGACGGCACGAATGCCACGAAGCACCAAATTGTCTTCACCCAAGGCTTCAAGGGCTTTGTCGTTCGAGGTGAAGTGAACGTCCCCATGAGAAGGCGAGTCGGCGTCGCCATTGCTGATGAGCAAATCATCATACCAATCCAACAAAGCAACGACGCTGTCGAGTTCGCTGAAGCCGTCGCCACGCTTGCCTAAAACGTGTAAGGAGAAATTAAGTTTAGCGGGGCAACGCATGAATGGCATCCGTGAGTTTGGCGAAGGCTTCAATGCTCAAGGTTTCAGGGCGGGCTTGCGGATCCACCCCCGAAGCTTCCAAGACGCCGTCCAGCTCTTCGGCTTTGACCAAGTGGTCGTTTAACAAGGTATTTCGTAGCATTTTACGACGCTGTTGAAAGGTCGTTCGCACGACTCGTTGCATAAGCGTTAAATCGCTAACAGGGCAAAGCCCTTCTTGACGAGGGTAAAGGCTAATCACCACGGACATGACCTTCGGTTGCGGTTCAAACACGGTGGGAGGCACCAAAAACTCTAGCTGGCAATCAAACCAATACTGCAAGGCAATCGACAAAGGCCCGTAATCTTTAGACCCTTCTTTTGCGGTGATGCGTTCACCCACTTCTTTTTGCACCATAAAGGTCAACTGTTGCACACGTTTGCGAAGGGACATATCCGTTTGCGTCATCTCGCCTGCGAACTTAAACAAAACGCCACTGGTGATGTTGTACGGCAGGTTGCCCACGACCTTAAATTGTTCGCTGGGCATGAGGGCTGGCACATCTACCGACATAATATCTTGCGAAACAAGGTTCATTTTCGACCAGTCTGGCGTTCGACGAAAATAGTCGCCGAGATAATCCACCATGCGATAGTCGAGTTCAACCGCCGTGAGATGCTCCACTTTAGGGAGCAAGTGCCGTGTCAAAAAGCCCAAACCCGGTCCAATTTCAAGCACGTTGTCTGTTGGGGAAAGATCCAAGCACCGCACGATGCCGTCGATGGTGCCTTGATGCACCAAGAAGTTCTGCCCAAAGCGTTTGCGAGCGAGCATGCGTTTGGCTTCAATCAAAAGCGGGTTCGGCTTTTTTTCAGCACGAGCTTTGGCTCGTTTGGCGTCTTTGTCTTCGGTTTTGGCACGACTGCGTTTGAATTTGTCTTGAATGCCCAAGGGGATTTCCTTTTTGCGTTGAATAATGGATTTCTTCTAGTCTAACTCAAACATAGAAAAGCTTGACGACTTTTTATGTCTTGTGTAACTTAAGTATAGTTTTGTCACAATTA
>JBILSS010000027.1:0-17758 GCA_044371965.1 Vampirovibrionales bacterium | reverse complement strand
TGCCGTCGGTTTTGAAAAACGTGCGAAACAAGTAAGCGATATAAGGCGTTAGGCGTTCAGCGTATCCGTGACGCCCCCAATACTCCAAATGCCCCAAACGCAAGAAGGACGGGGCGACTCGCAAGACCATGGCGGCACTTTCTCGTGTTTCACGATACACAGGCGTTTGAGCGTCGTGGACGAGGGCAACGGCTCGTGTGCTAGGGATACCGAGTTGATACACCGCTTCTGATGCCAAATATTCACGCACCGAAGATCGCAAGACGGCTTTGCCGTCCCCACGACGAGAGTACGGCGTGATGCCTGATCCCTTGAGTTGAAGTTCGACGGATGTGGGTTTTTCAAAGAAATCAAAGGCGTCGAATGCCCATTCGCTGTTACCTTGTTTTTTTTTACGGTGAATAAAATCGTTCACCAAGTCTTGAAAGGCTTGGGGGAAGAACTTTGAAATCGGGACGTTTTCATCGGTTGCGACAATAGCAGCCCTGCCGTCGCCGAGTTGTGGGTTGAAGTAGCCGAATTGATGCCCTGCGTACAAGGTGGCAATCGCTTCTTCGATGCCGTAGCCTGTTTTTTCGCCTTTGTAAAACGCCAAGCGATCTTCTGAAGACATCGCCTTAAGCTGGGGAAGATCTTCGAGCAAATCCACATTTTCATGCACCAGTTGAGCATGAGGTAGGTCTTCTATAGCGACGGTGTGAAAAGCCAAGGGTTCTGTATCAAAACTAAATTCGGGTTTTGTCCACATGAATGCACGTCCTATAATAGCGTATGAGCAACGACTTTTTATGTTTACTTATCTTCTTATTTGTAACTTAGCCTATCATAAAACCTATTAAAATGTATCAAATTATTTACAAAATTAAAAAGTACCGCATTTTTTTATAAAAAAAATGCCTTTATATATATGTTGGTTTACATAATTCAAGTTAGGACATAGGGATAAAAATGATTCAATTGGACAAAATTATTCAAGTAATGAGTGGATTCACAGAAGCTGGTATAAAAAATACCTCTAACAAAGTAGAATCCGTTATAGAGGCAACTGACTTGAATGGATTAACTGCAGATGTAGTCCAATTATCCCCCAAAACTATAGATTATTACAAGGGTTTAATTACGCCAGAGTTAATACAGACATTCCCTAAATTTAATTGTAAAGTCAAAACCGTTGATTTACAAATTGGCGGACAGGTAGTTACAGGAAAGTTACTAGACGGAGGAGGAACTAAAACCGCCTACGAAATTAGTAGAAATGGGAAAAAAGAGGTGATTCTTTTACCCAATAAGGTTGGGAATTGGAAGAAGGTCTTAGATGAAGTTCAAAACACACAAAAAATTAAGGCAATGGGGCTATTAGCAAATGATTTATGTGAAGTAGAACCCATTATCGTGAATGGTCAAACTTTTCCTGCTCTTAAAATGAAACCTTATAGTGAACACGATTTCACAATATTTGACTCAAAAAATCGAAGTTCAAGTACTGGAAAGCTTGAGGATACTATTGAAATAAAAGGATTAACAATAGACAAAATAGAGCTTTTATTTGATGATATTCTTAAAGATATTAAGACATTAACCGACCATAATGTTCGTTTAGGTGGTGACTGTTTCAATATGGCACAAAGCAAGGATGGTAAGTTAAGGCTTTTTATTAACGATCTAGGAGAAATCCCAGAGAACAGCGGAAAAATTGAGGACAAAAAAAGAGTGATGCAGATTTATATAGAAAGAGCCATTGATAGTTTCTTTAACGGATTTAGCCAGGAAACCGACTTCTGTAGTCCAGAGCTTGAGGAATTAGGCTCATCTGAAAACACATCTATCCTTACAGAAAGATTACTTGCCAAAATCAATGCACAATAAAAATGGCGGAGAAGGAGAGATTCGAACTCTCGGTAGAGTCACCCCTACACAGTCTTTCCAGGACTGCACCATAGACCACTCGGACACTTCTCCATGCCATAGACCTAGTTTAAATCAAAGATAAACGCAGGTCAATCTTATATAGAAAGCTCTGCATTTGTATCGAAACAAACCGTCATTGCGAACGTATGTGAAGCAATCTGTTCACCACCTTCGGAGTGTCTACAGATTGCCACGCTACGCTCGCAATGACGTGTTTTTTGAGAAAGCCTTGTAACAATATATTTGCATGTTGACAGGATTTTTTCTTTTGATACTATTTATAGTGAAGCTAATAGGTTTTTATCTCTACGCTTTTCTCTTTACACCCTAAACCAATGAAAGGTAACACATTATGTTACAATCTATGTCACCACGTCTTGCCCCCCCCCAAGCTCTGAAGTCAAGTCAGTCTTCACGAGTAAATGAACCTTTAAACACGCAAAGAAATGGTAATGTTTCCGTTAGTGTCTTTGTCAAGGGAATTGAAGAATATAACCCCGTATATCCACGTCTACTGGATAAAGCTTTTGATATGTTTCCAAGTAGCGATCGAAATTATGCATTTTTTGATAGGTATAGCGAAACACGTCGCAGCGTTCCAGATGTATTTGAAAATCCAAGATTGGATTTAGGTACCCCTGTAGTATTCACTGAATCAGGATTTACGAATTTGATTATTCAAGCGACTAATGTCAGTGGAAATCAAAGCACCTTAAATACGAAAGTAGATCCCAAAGAAACTTTAGGGTTAATGAGTAGGTTTCTACCTGAAGCTCAAAAAGCGTTACAAGAAAGTGGAACAACCCCTGTTCTAAGTATGCAAATGATGTATGACGATAGTAGATACTCGAATTTAGATTCAAAAGGGAAAGCCCTTGTTGATCGATTTGGTAATGAATTAAAACGGGAGGATAGAAAGTCGAACCTCCTAGACTTCGGACATTATATGCCACCTGGAAACAAGGATATACCTATGATGATGGCAAACCCCAAAAATCCTGATGATTCAAAACAAAATGATGAAGCTATTAAGGAAGGATTCACACTGTTTAAGAACATGATAGATAAAACGTTAGAGGATTAGTTCTTCCCACAAAAAGCAAAAAATACGCTATACGAGGGGTGGTACGATTGTGGTACCGCCCCTTTGTAATGAAAGCTCGTGCGGATGCGTAGCCCTCCCCATTAGCTGTAAAAAATCTCGCTACCGTGCATCCATGAGCTGGCATACGGACGCTGTTCATAGTAATTAAACACATTCGTGACACCCGTGCCTTTAGGCGTGGTGTTTCTTGCATTTTGAGGCACCGCAGGCTTTGTGCTAGCAAGGACTTCGTCGTTTGCTGGGCTAAAGGTGTTATGGGGATGGGTGGAATAAGGGGTGACCAATTGACGCATGACAGTGTTCTCCAAGCTATGTGTGTTTTGAGTAGTAGAAAATGTATTGACAGGTGAAGTGTAAAGACTTCACTTCTTGAACCGACTTAGACATTCTTTTCCTCCGTTTTAGCCAAAACGAAGAGAGGCTCTATAGAAGCCTCTCTTGTTAATAATAATGCCATTTATAAATCTACAAATGAGCTTCAATCATGCTGATGATCTCGCCCTTAGGCTTGACACCAACGGTTTGTGCCACAGGCTCACCGTTCTTAAACACGACCATAAAGGGAATGCTGGAAACGCCGAATTTTTGAGCCAACGCCAAGTTTTCGTCCGTGTTGACTTTAACGATCGAAGCACGACCTTCTAAATCACCCGCCGCTTCTTCCAAAATCGGTGTCAAGTTACGGCAAGGTCCACACCAAGGTGCCCAAAAATCAACCAGTGTAACGCCTTCGTTAATCGTACTTTGAAAATCAGCTTCGTTAAGCTCTTTTAATGCCATAATGAATGTCTCCAATTCAATAATTATAACCAATGAATACAAAAACTATGATACCATAAATTTCGAGATATAATAAAATTGTTACCTTTATTTAACGAATGGAATGCCTGCGTGTTTTTTGCAAATCGTTTGGAAGCTTATATCGGCAAACAGCTCTGGAAAATGCTGGGGCTTACGATTACTTTGGTGACCCTGATTGTGTTTTTTAGTGACACGCTCTTTGATTTTTTGCGAGAAATGCAAGACTTGGGCTTGCCCTTGAGCTTGGCGTTTCAATTCCTGATTTTGCAAGTACCCATCGCCTTTGCCTTTGCCTTTCCACCAAGCGTCTTTTTTACCGTACTGCTGGTGTATAGTCACTTGAATCAACAGTTTGAACTCATTGCCTTACGCATGAATGGTGTGAGTTTGTGGCGTATTTTTCGACCAGCCTTCATCGTGGGGCTGGTGATGGCATGCGTAACCTTTGCGTCGACCGAATGGCTAATTCCTTCCGCTCAACGTATGGCGGACAATCTGCGTGAAGAGGTGCTTACCTCTTCTCAACTCAAGCTCACCAAAGATGGCATTGTCTTGCCCCTATTTAAAGAAGGGCGTTGGGTTAAGTTGATTCGAGCCGAAAAAGCCAGCCTCAACCACCTTGAAGGCTTTACCTTTGTGCAACGCAGCAAAAGCGGTAACATTGAAGTTATTCAAGCCGATTCGGCGGATTACCGTTCCCCCCAATGGCAGTTGAATGGCGTGCGGATTTTTAGTGCCTTGGCTGGCGAAAATCGTTACATCGTCAATAGCCTAAATCAGGTGCAGAAGTCGCATTTGCTCAATGTGGATGAAGACATTCTGTCGCAAGCCAAAACAGGCTTTCACCATTCTAAGGTCGGCTTTTTTGAGCTGGCTCGGCATATTCAAAGTGAACGTCAAGCAGGGCATAAAGTCCCACAAAAATGGGTCACTATGCTTTGGGAACGTTTGGCTCAACCCTTGAATTGTTTGGCATTGATGTTTATGGCGTTTCCGTTGGCGTTGGCACCGCCTCGTCAAAGTAGTGCCAAAGGCTTCTTGTATGCGATTATCGCCTTGTTTGCCTTGTATATCGGACGCAACATCAGCATTAGCTTGGGGCAAGGAGGCTTGCTTACCTTAGGAGGCTTAATCCCCTACGATCTTTCGGTTGCCTTGGCGTGTGTGTTGCCATCCGTGGTGATGTTGCTCGTGGGGGCGTGGTTGATTCGTCGTAAATCGTATTTTGTTTAGCTTGTGTTTCTAGTTTTTTTCAGTTATGGTGGGTCTGTCTTCTACAATAGAAATAAACCCCTTCAATGTTACCACTTTCAAATAGAGTCCCTGTCTCTGTAAAGGCATCGCCAACTTTGCCATCCACATCCCAACGTCAAGGTTGGGCATGGAAAACGCATGATGTTATGAATAAAGCCCTTGTTCAGATTATACCCAATGCTAATTTAGAGTTGTTTCTCGCTCAATATATGAAGCATCTCGAAATAGGCAATCGCTTTGCAGACGGTAAAAAAGTTGCATCTGAAATCGTTACCGACTTGCATTTGCCGAATATATCTATTTCTTATGCAGATAAATATAATCCTTCGAGGTTTTATTTAAGGAATGGTTCTCATTACATTAACCTTGAAGAGGTTATGGAAAAATATGATTTAAAGGATTCTAGCCAAATAAGACCTGCGATGCTAGCCACAGCTCCCAAACCACAAAACATTTTTAATACGGTTTTTGAGTATTATGGGAAAGTACTTCACCAGCTTCGTCACATCAAGAAAGCCGAAGACAAAAAGGGCTTTTCATCTAAAGAAGCCTTAGATGAACTGGCGTTTTTAATGGGAATACTTTCTCACTTTACAACAGATGCATTTCAACCTTTACATACCACCAAAGATCATACAGAAACTTTAAAGTTTAAGCTTGATTTACATAAGCTCGTTGAAAATGTTATGAGTGATTTTCAAAATGACTTATTCATTCAAGATTTTAAAATAGATGCGGAAAATCGTAAGAAAGCAGTACTCACTTTAAGTGCTTTGGAACTTCGTAATTTATTCGCTGAACATATTTCTAAATCTTTTAAAGAAGTTCGACGTGTTTATGCTATTGTAGATAAAGCAGAAGACAAAGCAGTAAAATCAGAAGACCGCTCTCCATTTTTAAACTACTATCAATTTTTACATGGGGAGTTGACAAGTCATAGTTATATTCCAAGCTATATGAAAGAAGCCACGATATATACCGCCACAATGCTTTATTCACTTTACAACAAAGCAGGCAAGCCTCATTTATTGGGAAAAGACCTCCTAAATAGAGCCTCTCTTCAAAAACTAACGACAAAACACCCTAATTTAGAGACACCGTTTTAAGATATAGTGTTTTTATTGTCATAGCATTGTTTCAAAGTGTAAAAATAAGGCAAATTAAAAAAAAGATATCTTTATTATAGCACCAAGAACAAGCAAATTATCACCACTTGGTTTAAAATTTAGAGAAAGAGAGAAATAAACAATGAATTTACCACCTATGGGTATTGGTATTCCAATGAAGCCTAAGCCTACGCCGTTCCCGCCTAAGCCAGAGCCTAAGCCAGAGCCTAAGCCAGAGCCTAAGCCAGAGCCTAAACCAGCTCCGCCTATTTTTGTGCCACTTAAGGCTAAAAGCTAATTTCAAAACTCGACTTAATTAGTCAAGAAGCACCCCACTACGTCAAACGAGTGGGGTGCTTTATAGTTAAAAGTTCAAACACCTTGGTGGGATTCGTCTTCTGCACCTTGTGAAAGGCATTGCGATACTGGTAATGGCTCGACACAAACAAGCCTTGCATGGCTCGAGTAAAGCCCACATACAAAAGCCTTGCCTCCTCTTCCAAATGCTGACGCTTGAAAGCTTCCACCGCATCATTCAAGGGCATCAACGGCGTTTTCGGTTGCTGGCGTTGCATCGCCAAGCGTTGAATGCCAATGAGTGCCTTTTCCGTATCCCGCACCTTGATTTGCTCCAAGGCATCGGGGAAATTGGCTTGCGTGAGGGCAGGCATCCACACGAAGGTGAACTCCATACCTTTGGACTTGTGCAAGGTCATCACCTGCACAGGAGGCGTTTCCACCTCCATGCTCGACGATGGCTTCACCGTCGGATTCAACAGCTCTTCGGTGAACATCTGCAAATTGCGACGGCTGGCGGTCAAGCTCTTAAAATAGCGATGCACCACCTCTAGCGGAGACAGGCTCTGCACGGTGGCAAGCAGGCTCAACTGTTGCGATTCGCTTTGCTCTAAGCCCAAGCCGTAGCGTTGCAAAATGCGTTGGGCGTGCAAGGCACATAAAAAGCCGTTGCATCGCTCTAAAACGTGAGATTCTCCCACAGACTGCGTTTCCGTCACTCGCAAAATCCACGACGGCAAATCTCGCACAGCAATGTCTCGTTGGAAGTCGTGCCAATCGTAATACAGTTGTTGAAAAACGGCTGGCAAGGCGTCCAATTCTTCCACAGGCAAGGCAAAAAGTGGCGTCGAAGCCAGCATATCCCGCAATTCGATGAACGCCTCTTCTTCCAAAGCGTGCAAGGGATGCGTCGGCATCTCACGCAAGGTTTGCAATAAGTGCAAGCGAGCGTCCGCCGTTTCAGAATACAATAACGCCCCCAACCACGCTTCCACCAGCTTAAAACTGGCGACGTTTGGCAGGCGTTCGGTCATCGAAAGCGTGGGGATGCGTCGTTCCAAGAGCTTCTGCGAAAACCGTAACACATCACGATTGTATCGCCACAACACGGCACAAGTCGCTTCGGGATGCTTGGCTTGCACCGCCAAAATCGCTTGAATGAGATGCTCATCTTCTTCGGAAGCATCGGCAAACGCCCGTGCTTCTATCGGATACAATAACGGCGGATTCACGCCTGCTAAACCGTGCATTTCCACAGGCACAAAAGCGTCTTTAATCGTGCTTTCAGAACGGCTGACCTCATTGATCCACCGATTCGCCACGTCCATAATTTCGGTGGCACATCGACCGCTTTTTGTCATGCGGACATGGGCATCGGCGTTGGCAATGAAGTCTCGAAAGACGGCAGGTTCGGCGGCACTAAAGGTGGTGGTAATCGACTGGTTGGTGTCTCCACAACGCACAAGGTTGGGCGTCCCCCCCCCCAACAGGTTTAAAAATCGTTGCAATAAGCGAGACGAATCTTGGGCTTCGTCTTCCATAATCACCCGAAACTGCCCTTGAAAATGCTGGCGAATATCGTCGTGAGCTTCGAGCAATTGTACGGCATAGACGATTAAATCGGTGAAATCTAAGGCATTACGGCTTTCCAGCAATTGCTGATAGCCCTTCATCGCCAAGCCCATGGCTTCGAGTCGGGCATTTTTGAGCGTTTTAGCATCTTCGATTAAATCCGCCCAAGAAAGTTCCAAACTCTTGGCGTGATTGATGGCTTGGCTCACAATGCGTTGCCAAGCATCCAAACTCAAATCCGTGTCCGCACTTGCCAACGGGTAAACGGCAAGTGCCGCCTGCTTTTGAAGGGCGTCTTGCTCAGTTTCATCCACCATGCGAAAATGAGCGGTATCCAGCCCCAAACGCCGAGCATGAGAGGCTTCCCCCAAGATTTTAAACGCCAAAGCGTGAATCGTGCAAACCGTGGGCAATTGGTGAATGCCTGCACTCGCCAGCTTAGGTTTTAGCCTGCCTAGCAAGGTCCGAGCTGCCGATTCCATATAGGTCAGCACCAAAATAGAATCAGGCGGAGTCCCTGTTTTGATGAGGTGCAAAATAAGCTCAACCGTCACGAACGTTTTACCCGCTCCTGGGACGGCACTAATCGCCAGCGTGCCTACGGTGTAATCCAGCACGCCTTTTTGATCATCTCGCAAGGTGGCGGTGGGAATGGCGTCGAGGTCGGGGGCGGTCATTAAAGGAGCGAGGCTTTGCGTCAAGGCTTGATACAAGAGCGGTTCCTGTTGGGATTGATCTCGTCCTTCGGCGTCCAATTCCGCCGAAAACACGTGGATGCTTTCGCTTGCCAAATACGCCAATTTCCGCAAGACATGCCCAGCCCTTTGCCGACGTTGCGTTTCCGTCAAGCCAATGACATCCAACGGTGGAGTTTCCGCATTTGGTTCGGTTCCCTCCCCTTTAAGGGGAGGGCTAGGGTGGGGAGTAGATGCTTCGTGGGAAGCCAAATGTTCCGCCTGCAAACGTTGCCACCCCTGCGGGGAATGCACCGCACTATGATAAAGCGGGGCTTCATCGCTTTTCGTCCAACGGGGGCTTTGAGCATCCAGCCACAACTGATGCGAACGTTTCACGCCAAAATCGATGACTTTTTGAGGCGTGGCGATAATCAAGGCTTGCGTGTCGACTTCCTTTGGGGCATCGGCGGTATCGGCGATTTGTCCGTACTTGCTTTGCCATAGCCACTGCCTTTCCCCCTCAGACGGCAATATCGTCGGCATCTGCTTTCCTTCGCCTGCTTGTGGCGAAAGGTTTTCGAGCATTTTGAGTTGCCGTTGCCAGCTCCGATAAATCAGCTGTATCGCCGAATCCGACTCGCCTTCCGCCAATTTGGGGTAGATCCACTTGTGGGCAATGGCGTTTAACTGCTCTTCCACAGACGCATCGGCAAGGTTGAAGAGATCGTCGCAAAACGCTTGGTAACGTTGACGGCTGGCTTCATAAACCAGCAAGTCTTCGGGAATCTCACGAGGTAGGCTCATCGCACCGCTATGCCCTTCACTTAAGCGATGCATCGCCGATTGCGTCACGAAATCACAAAAGGCATCGAGCGTTTTCGCTTCTGATGTTTGCAAACTTAGGCAGGTCGTGAAAATGGTTCGCCATTCAAAACGGCTCAAGGGCAAGCCCCATTCATGGCTTCGCAGGACTTGAATCAACAGCAACAATAGCTTGCCTTGCAGGGTATCGACAGGGCGTTGCGTACCACTCAAGACTTGAAAGGGGATCTTATGCTGGTTAAAAAAGGTCGTCAAGGGAGCCAAAGTCAAGGCGTTGATTTCAGGCATAACCAGCACTACCTCTTGAGGGGGGAGGGTTTTGAGCGTGGCAGAAGTGGCATCCCACATTTCAATCAGGCTCCGCTGCGACGGGTGCAAACGGAGTTGGGGCTTTGTCCCCAAAGGCGTTTCATCCGAAATGCCTTCAAAGGCGTGACACAGGGCATCGCCGAGATGGAGGAGAGGGGAACCCTCACCCTGCATTTTCTCTTTTTCTTGCCCTAAGGGAGAGGGTTCAGAAGTCTGTGCTTCGTTCTGCCACGCCTCGATGAGGGCTTTTGCTCCGTCGGGATCCGCATTCAAATAGCCCCGTCTCGCTCCGCCTTGCGGATCAAAACTCACCCAAATCTGTGAGCTTTTCGTCGACAAAAGACGCATCAAGGCTTGTTCGGCAGGGGTGCTTTCATCGGCATCCAACCACACCAAAAGTTCGGGCGTAAAATCAAGCTGGTCGAGGAGTTCGGGGCTTTCTTCCAACAAACCCAAGGCAATATCGATTTGCTTGGTGGAATCCAGCCATCGCATTTCCAAAGCACTGACATCAAAGGCTTTTTCCAAGTGATGCACCAAGTCCTGTTCGGGAATCTTCAAGGCGGCATCCATCGCCTGCATTTGCGGACGGCTCAAACGCTGTTCGGCTCGCAGGCGTTGACGGCGTATCAACTGGCGAATCAAGGACGCCTCATCGAGCTTGAGGGCGTCGAAGGCATCGGCAAAGCGAGCGTCGGTTTTGGCTTGCTCAATCAGCAGGCGAAACAAGCGTTCACTTTCTTCAAGCCCCACCAGTTCAGGACTTAAGCGAGTCGCATGAACCTTTTGGGGAAAAGCCTTCTGCAACTTGAGTTCGGCGTATCCCCATAAGGACTGCACAATTTGACGAATCAACCCGTTAAACGTGAACACAGGCAAACGGCTCATCGGTTGATGCCAGCCTTGAATCAAGGCGTTTTGCAACGCCTTTTGTTGCGTGGTATTCTTCACCAAAATCAGCGTTTTTTCAGCCAAATGCGGATGCTGTTGCCAGTCTTGCAAAACCGTTTCAACGACATCAAAATCCGCTAGTTCTAAAGGATTGCCTTCTATCAGCGTTAAACGCTCCAGCATCGCTTAAACGCTCACTAGTGTTGGAGGCGTTTTGCATCGGCACGCTGCGGAACCTTGCCCTGCTTCAGGCTCTGTAATGGGAACCGCTAGCATGCGATCCAGCGTCAAACGAGCCTTTTCAAAGACATCCGCAGGGATTTGGATTTCTTCCACCTCGCCTCGTAAGGCTTTGGCGACATTTTCTAGCCGCGTCATCTTCATATTCGGGCATAAGGCTTGTTGACGAGACGGCGTGTAAAAGGACTTGTGCGGAAAATCTTGAATCAAGCGTTGAGCCACGCCGTCTTCCGTGCAAATAATGAACTCGTGGGCGTGACAAACATTCGCTTGTTCCAAAATGCCCGTCGTTGAACCGATATAGTCCGCCACGTCTTTCACAGGCTCGTCACATTCAGGATGCACCAACGTCAAGGCGTTGGGATGCTTGGCTTGCAGGCTTTTAAGATCGTCTAAATCAATGCGTAAGTGCGTGGGGCAGAAGCCATCCCAACAGACAATCTCGACATCGGGCAATTTGGATTGCACATAGGCACCTAGGTGCTTGTCTGGCACGAAAAGGACTTTATCTACCTTCAGGGAACGCACGACATCCACGGCGTTGGCACTGGTGCAACAAATATCGCTTTCCGCCTTTACATCCGCACTGGTGTTGACATACGCCACCACAGGCACATCGGGATGTTCCGCTTTGAAGGTGCGTAATTGTTCAGCGGTAATCATATCCGCCATGGGGCAACCTGCGTGCGGATTCGCCAAATACACGGTTTTTTGCGGACTCAACAATTTCGCCGTTTCCGCCATGAAATGCACGCCACAAAAGACGATGCTATCGGCTTCTGTTGCCGCTGCTTGACGGCTCAAGCCCAAGGAATCGCCACGAAAATCGGCGAAATCTTGCACTTCAAGGCGTTCGTAAACATGGGCGAGTATCACGGCATTTTGCTCATGCTTCAAGCGTGCGATCTCTTGCAGGAGTTCGGCTTTACGACTAGGCTTTAAAGGGGGTGAAAAAAGAGACATCGAAAACGTTCACCTTGTACTTGTGTGACTATATAGTGTAGTCAAAACAGAAGCAAAAAGCTAGTATTTTGTTTAGAAAATAAAACATTGGCTTTGTCCCCTCTTCTAATTTTAGGAGAGGGGAAAGGTTTTTCGTAGGGCTTTCTGTAGATTGTTTTTTAAATATAACAATTTGTTAACATTTAGCAATTTAGATGTTTATAATTGTTTATTAAAGTACAAGACACAAATAAAGATTCCTTCCCTCGTTCACTCTCTAAACTGTCTTTTCGTTGCTATTTAAATCACGCTTTTTCAACATTATTAAATTTCCCCCTGTACAAATAAATTGAAAGGATCATCCATGATGATTGCTCTACAACCCCCTTATCAAAACACGCCCGACCCTTGGACGTCTTCAACCAATCCGAGTTACGGCTTAGCTAATACACTACCCAGTACTTATGCTGTGGGAACATCCCCTTCTTACGGTTCGAATTACACTCCACTAACAAGCTACACGACACCTGCTTCTTCGAGCTGGAATTACGCCCCTACCACGACCGCTTATAGTAACCAACAAGCTTATACGGATTCATCTAAAGTTGTGGCTCCGACTTTGACGAATACGCAAACCTACGCCCCCACTGTAACAGATAAGTCTACCGATGTGAATTTGACGGACAATAGCGTCCAAACCTATGCCCCTAAAATTAAATACGATTCCAGGACGAATAAGTATTACTATACGCAAAATATTACTCAGGCTCCAGCACCTGCCCCTGTGTATCCACCACCGCCTGTGTATACGCCTCCTAAAATTGAAATCCCTGAAATCAAAATCCCTCCTATTCATATTCCTGAACAGAAGGAAAAAAAGGAAGGCAATAACTGGTTGCCTTGGGTCTTAGGTGGAGCAGCCTTGCTCTTCTTGCCTAAGCTATTCGGTGGTAATAAGGCGGAAGAGAAAGCCGGAGCCAAGGCAGAAGCCAAAGCTGAAGTTGAAACTCGTACAGTTTATCATGATCGCCCCGAAAGACCAGAGCGTCCTGAAAGACCAGAGCGTCCTGAACGTCCTGAACGTCCTGAAGCACCTGAAAAGCCTGAAAAGCCTGAAGCACCTGAAAAGCCTGCAAAAGAAGAAAAAACAAAAGTCATTAATATCACCGCTGGTGGAGATGTTGCCGTAAAGTCAAACGCAACAGATTCGGATGCAAGCAATCCTGCTAGTGCCTTTTCAGGAACAGGTTGGAAAAAATATAAGAATGATGGCAACCTTCCTGGTACTTACGAAATTGTCAAAAATAAGAACATCACCGCTAGATATACCACCCAAAAACCAACCGCAGGTTCTCCAGGAACGATTATCTCTAAAGTAGACGTCTATTTTGGTGGACACAAAATTGTTGCCACACCAGGTAAAGTAGCCATAGACGGCAAAGACATTAAAGATGGATACAGTAAAGATGGTGTTAGCCTGAATGCTGGTAAACTTGTTGTAAAAGCTGACGGCGATACAATGACTATTGATGTCAATGCCACTTCAGATACGACTAAAGGAAAGAACACGCCTTCTTTAGCCGTTGGTTATGCCGATAGCCGTGAAGTTGACGAAGCGGGTAAGATAACTGAATCTAGTAAAAATGAAGAAAATGGTGCTTTATTAGATTTAAATGAATTAGAATCTCCTAGTCAAGATGATATAAAAAGAATTTTCCAAGAAAATAAAAAAAGTTAAAATCCTTCGAATTTTGAATGCCTAGTATAGCTCGATTATCAATGTATCCATAAAAAATGCAAGTCACCAAAAACCACCACCTTCCGTAAGAAGGGGCGGTTTTTTAAAGTTAAAGATCGCTAAAAACTAGCAAAGCTCTTCGCATTTGTCAGCGTTCAATTGAACGAACTTTTCTTGACCAGCAGGCATTTCGCCGTCCATGAAAATAGCGTTCACAGGGCAAACAGGCGCACACGCTCCACATTCGATACATTCATCAGGGTGGATGTACAATTGAGGCTCGCCGTCAAATTCGTAAATACAATCGACAGGACAAACGCCGACGCAAGCTTTATCTTTTACACCAACACAAGCTTCACCAATAACAAAAGGCATAATTTAAATCTCCATGTTCAAGGTCCAAAAAAAATTAGACAACGTATAATCAGACAATATATAAAATCTATCTCAGACAAAATTAATTATAACACACCCACTTTAAAAGGAAAGTCTTTTTTCAAAAACCACACAATGTAGTGGGTGTGTTGAAAGAAATATTAAGCCAAGCGAGCTTCAGCTGCTGACCAATCAATGTTGTTGAAGAATGCACCAATGTACAGACCTTTTTCCGTCGGCTTATAGTCAACCGTGAAGGCATGTTCCCACACATCCATGACTAAAATAGGCATAAAACCAGCAGGGTGACCATTTTCGTGATCGCTAATCCAGAAGTTTTGCAAACGTTTGGATTCGGGATCTTGATACAAAACAGCCCAGCCGATGCCACGCATCAAGCCTGTGCCTTTAAAATCTTTTTCCCAATTGGCGTAAGAACCAAAATCTTCCACAATTTTTTTGTAAAGGGCGGAACTTTCAGACAAAGCACCCGCACCATTTGGCGTCAAGTTGCCGAAATAGTATTCATGCAAACGCATACCCGAATACTCAAAACCAAAGCGACGCTTGAGTTCGTTGTATTCAGGGGTGTTGATTTCACCCGCTTCAACCAACGCCGCAATTTTAGTAGCGACAAGGTTGGTGTTGTTCACGTAGCCTTGGTACAACTTAAAGTGTTGTTCCAACTGTTCTTTTGAAAGCCCATTATAGCCCTCAGACGCATAGGTTTTTGCTTCATAAGCAAACGCAGTTGCTGTGGTCATGTGTATTTTCCTTCTTCAAACAATAGATCGTCCAAACATAGACTTCTTTACTTTAGCATATTTTCGACAAAGGAAACGTGTTTTTTATTAAAAAAAGCTTAAGAATCAGGACGATAGTGATTTATTTTTAACATGGTGATATTTGAGATTGTCTGTTTTTTGGATTTCTCGCTTCGTTTAAAGCTGGTCGGTCGTCAGAGACCTTTGCTTCCTCGTTTTGGCTAGCTTCTATCTTGAGCTGGTGCTTGGAGACCTTTGGCGGAGCAAAGGTCTCTGATGACGACCAGCTAAAGAAGAAATCGAAAAATCCAAGCACCAGCTGAAAAAACAAGCTAGCCAAAACTAGAAAGCAAAAGACCCCCAAGCACCAGCTACAAAAACAAGCTAGAAATCCGAAAAACTAAACCAAGGACGTCAAAAATAAGCCCTTGCCAAAGCCCCCACTCGGCGGAGGCGTCTGCATTTTTAAGACGACCACACTCTTTGCTTGAATGGGAAAGAGCGTGTGAGGCATCCATTCCACCTGCTCAAAGCGTGGCGATCCGTTGGGGGAAGCCGTGTCGAGCAAGACTTCCCACGGCGTTTGATCGCTACGGTGCGTCGGCAAGTAAAACTGCTCGTCATTGGGTTGATCGTTAATCATCAATAGCACACTTGAAAAATCGGCATGGGGATTGTCGCAAAACTTACGATTCGCTTTGCCGTCAATCAACAAGCCCATGCAACGCAAGCTTGGGTTATGCCAATCGTCAATAGAAAGGGGCTTACCTGTCGCTCGCCACCACGTGACATCAGGAATGCCACTTTTCGGGCTGGGCGTGCCTGTGAAAAAGGTGCGTCGCTTAAAGGCAGCAAGACTTTGCCGAACATCGATGGCTTTACAGATAAATTGAAAGAAGTCCCGCTTTTCAGGATTGTTTTCAAAGTCCCAATCCAACCACGAAAGTTCGTTGTCTTGGCAATAGGTATTGTTATTGCCTTGTTGCGTTCGACTCAATTCATCACCAGCTAAAATCATAGGTGTGCCGACTGAAAAGAGTAAGGTCGTCATTAAATTACGCTTACGACGCTGACGTTCCGCACGAATGTTGGCATCCTTGGTGATGCCTTCTGCTCCGCCGTTGTAACTGCGGTTGTCGTTGGTACCGTCTCGATTATTTTCGCCGTTGGCTTCGTTGTGCTTGCCGTTATAGCTGACCAAGTCTTCTAAACTAAAGCCGTCGTGACAGGTTACAAAGTTCAAGCTATTATACGGATGCCTGCCGTTGTGTTGAAACAAATCGCTCGAGCCTGCCAAGCGAGTCGCCAGCTGGTTGAGCGTGGCGTGTTGCTGATTCCAGAAGGCTCGTACAGTGTCTCGGTAACGACCGTTCCATTCCGACCAGCCCAAGGGGAAGTTCCCGACTTGATAGCCCCCGACGCCAGTGTCCCACGGTTCGGCAAAAAGCTTGACTCGCTTTAGGACGGGATCTTGAGCAATGGCTTGAAAGAAGGCGGCTTTGGTGGAAAAATCGAAGTGTTCTCGAGCTAAGGCGGATGTCAAATCAAAACGGAATCCATCGACGTGCATTTCGCTCACCCAATACCGCAGGCTATCCAAAATCATCGTCAATGCAGGGGGGCTGGTGCTGTCGAGCGTATTGCCACAGCCTGTAAAATCCATGTAAAAACGGCTTGATTCAGGCACAGTGCGGTAATAGGCTTGATTGTCGATGCCCTTCCAGCTGAAAGTGGCACCCATGTGGTTGCCTTCGCAGGTGTGGTTATAGACGACGTCCAACACGACTTCAAGCCCTGCCTTATGCAGACTTCGCACCATGGATTTAAACTCACGCACGACATCATGTGGATCTTTCGTCATCGCATAATAGGGATGCGGTGAAAAATAGTTGAGCGTATTATAGCCCCAATAGTTCACCAGTTCCGTGTCTTTCAAATGCGGTTCGTCAATAAAGGCATGCACAGGCAATAGCTCAATCGTGGTAACGCCGAGTTCCTTATAGTATTGAATCATGGCATCGCTACCCAAGGCGGCGTAAGTGCCTCGCATGGCAGCAGGCAAGGCAGGATTGAGCATGGTTGAGCCTTTGACATGGGCTTCCAACACAATCGTGTCTTCCATCGGCACATAAGGAGGGGCGTCATCTCCCCAAGAAAAGGCATTGTCAATCACCACACCCAAAGGAGCGTAAGGGGCAGAGTCTCGGTTGTCAATGGCAAAATCCTGCTTGGCATGCCCGACCTTATAGCCGTACAAAATATCCACATCTTTCACTTGGCGAGCCACCGCTTTCGCATAAGGATCCAACATCACCTTGCGAGGGTTAAAGCGTTGCCCATGTTCAGGGTCATACGCCCCATGGATGCGGTATCCGTAGAGTTGCCCTGGTTGCAAACCTTCAATATAAATGTGCCACACATGGTTTGTTTTGGTATTAAGGGGAATGCGAATGGATTCCCTGCGAGCCTTTATGCCGTCAAAGAAGCAGAGTTCGACTTTGCTTGCGGCGGAAGAAAAAATCGCAAAGTTGACGCCACAACCGTCGTAGGATGCTCCTAGTGGGTAGGGGACGCCTTTTTGTGTAATGAGTTCGCCGTATCGTTTTTTGGGAATGCCGTGCATGTATGTTTTGCCTGCTCTCTCTCTAAGTCTACGCTAAGTTTATAAGTCTACTATACTATATTGGCACAAAAAAGGGAACGCCTTTTGGTTTTTCTAGGTCGTGTCGCCATTTAGTCAAGAAAGGAGGAATTTCAAGGAAAAACAAACGGCTTTTGAGGCGTGTAGACCTACTATAGCCAAGTTTAGAGTTTTCTGTACAGTAGGCTATTCTATAGTGTTTTATAGATAAAATGAGCTATTAGACTATTCTAGGAGCCTAGATTTTTTTGTGAAGGCGTGTACACAGACGTACATAACAGAACAAAAAAATCGTAGCGACAACGAAGAGGCAATA
>JBILSS010000026.1:0-17862 GCA_044371965.1 Vampirovibrionales bacterium | reverse complement strand
TTGTGTGTATAGCAAGACGAACATTTTTTATAATTTATTTATGTTTGCAGACTTGCCATGTTTTATGTAACTTTTTTATTCTAGCGAATAAATGTCAAACCCCCTTGTTTTATAAGGATATTTTTAGTTTTTTATCATCTTTTCTTAATTTTTATAAAAGCCTTTGTAAAAGTCCTGTCCCCTCTCCTGATTTTAGGAGGGGGGACAAAACCACTGTTCGATTCTTTAAAACACTATATCTAGCGGAGCCTTCTACATATTTTCGTACATACTGAACAGAGGCATATAGATAGACAACGCCACAATCCCGACAATCACCCCTAAGAACATCAGCAATAACGGTTCCATAAACGCCATGAGAACCCCAATACGCTGATCAATTTCTTTTTCCAAATACTCCTGAGCGGTTCCCAAGGATTGATCCAAGTTCCCCGACTCTTCCCCTGTTGCCACAATCAGCAAAACCAGTTCAGGAATCACGCCTGTTTCAGCAAGAGCAATCCCCAAGCGACGCCCTGTCTGTACTTGCTTGTTCATACTCATTAAGGTGGATCTAAAGGTGGCGTTGCCTACGGTAGACACCGCATAATCCAGCCCTTCGGTAATAGGGATACCCGCCCCAAAACAGACGCTTAAGGTGGAAATAAAGCTCGACACATTCGTAAAGCGAATGACTTGGTTTAAAACAGGGATGTGAATCACGTATTTGTCAATGAGTCGCTTTCCTAAATTGGTGGAAATAAACTTAAGGAATCCCCACACGACACAAGCCACCGCAGGGAAGGTAATAAACCAGCCACTGCGTAAACAGTTGGAAACGAAGATCATAATTTTGGTGATGAGGGGGAGATCCACACCCATTTGCGTATAGATTTTTTCAAAAGAAGGCAGAACAAAGTAAAAAATAACCAGCAAAACCATACCCACCAAGCCCAAAACAATCGCAGGATAAATCGCCGTTGAAATCACCTTGGACTTAATTTTTTCTGTGCGTTCCATGAGATCTGCCATACGTTCCATGGTGACATCTAGTTCGCCTGAACTTTCCCCTGCTCGGGTGATGTTGATGAAAATCTCACTAAATACTTCGGGGAACTTGCCTAAGGCTTCTGAAAATGGCATACCCCCTAAAATGTCTCGCCGCACGGATTGCACCATGGCTTTGTAGGTAACTTTTTCCGAAAAGTTTTCAAAATAAAGTAAGGATTCGATAATGGGAATACCCCCACGAATCATAATCGCCAAGTTACGAGAAAAGGTCATAACTTCCTTACTGCTAATTTTGCTTTTAAAGCCGAATTTAAATCCTTTTTTGACGATATTGCCTGAACCGTCTTGATAGCCCGTGACTTCTTCAAGAGAAAGCGTCGAAAGTTGCATGCCTCTTAATTTAGAGCGGGCTTCCATTTCGTTGGAAGCAGGGATGACCCCTTCTTGTTTTTTACGGTTCACCAAGTTCATGGCTTTATAGGCGTAGTTTGCCATTGCTTAGGCTCCTTTAAGTGTTTTAAATAGATGATAGAATGCTCTGCGAACGTCCAAGACAAGACACGTCATTGCGAGTGTAACGAAGCAATCTGCATACCACTTTCGATGTTTCTACAGATTCCCACGCTACGCTCGCAATGACGGTGTAGTTTGAAACGTTTGTAAAGCTTTGTATAAATCGTAATTGCATCAACGGCTGCCTCCTCTAAAAGGACCCAATACCCGTTCGATTTCTGCAAAATCGACTTTACCTTCAATAATTTTGGTTCTAGCACACATGCCTAAAGAAATCATGCCACGCTTAATAGCCGTGTCTTCAATTTCAAGCTCATTGACTTGTGACGCAATCAAATGACGCAACTCTCGGTCAATCATCATGATTTCATAAAGCCCTGTACGCCCAAAATAGCCTGAATCCTTACACATTTCACAGCCTTTGGCGGTGTAAATAATCAAAGGTTCCTTCATATCAGGAGGCGTTTCATAGTATTCGTACAAAATTTCTTTTTGCTCATCGGTGGCTTCGTGAGCTTCCTTACAATGCGGGCATAAGGCTCGGGTGAGTCGCTGGGCAATAACCCCGTTTACCGCCGCAGAAATCAAACTGCTGGATGCCCCCATTTCCAGCATACGGGTAATGGTGGTGGCGGTTGAATTGGCGTGAATGGTTGAAAAGACCAAGTGACCCGTCAACGCAGCGTGAATCCCTGCTTCAAGGGTTTCGTAATCTCGAATTTCCCCAACCATAATAACGTCGGGATCTTGACGCAATAAGGCTCGCATCGAACTAGCGAAGGTGAAATCGGCTTTGGCGTTTACTTGCGATTGGTTTAAGCCTTCGATTTTCAATTCTACAGGGTCTTCAACCGTGGAAACGTTAATCAATTCACTGTTGATTTTATTCATAATGGTATACAAGGTGGTGGACTTACCTGAACCTGTGGGTCCACAGACCAGTACAATACCGTAAGGAGCCTTGTACATGAGTTCAATTTTTGTGGCGTCGTCTTGCGTAAAGCCTAATTTCGTGAAATCGGTGACGGTGGCGGAAGGTCGTAAAATCCGCATAACCATTTTTTCACGCCCTTCGGTAACAGGAAGCGTGTTGACACGAAAATTGTATTCCATTTTTTTGTAGTTAATGGACATCCGCCCATCTTGCGGACGGCGGTGATCAGAAATATCCATTTTTGCCATAACTTTAAGGCGTGTAATAACCGCCCCTTCCATGTTCGTGGGAATATCAAGGACTTCTTTTAAAACGCCGTCTGATCGAAAACGCACCACATAATGACCTGCACGTGGTTCAATGTGAATATCTGACGCCCCTTGAACCACCCCTTGAACCAACAAGGAGTTCACAAACCTTACCAAGGGATCCGTGGTGTCTTGGATTTCGGCTTCACCCATGGCTCGAATGCTATCTAAGCGTTGGGCTTGAGCCGACAACTTCACTTCGCTTGCATTGGCAAGTTGATCCATCAAATCTCGTGTGTTTTCTTTGTTGCCTCTGGCTCTTAAGGCTTGTTGGGATTCAAATTTCACCATCCAGTGGCGATAATCCATCGGCAAGGTGGACACAATCTGCGGACGCATCCCTGTTAAGAACGTGATTTCATCCACCGCAGAACGATCGGTGGGGTTAATCATGGCAATGACAAGGCGTCCGTGTGTGTTGGCAACAGGAACGATGTGCTTTTCTTCGATGATTTCTTCAGGAATGAGTTCTAGCAACTCCATATTGGGTTGCACATTTTCTAAAGAATAATACTTAGCGGTAAAGCACTTGGTGACGATTTGTACCAAGTCTTCTCGTGTTAAAAAGCCTTCTTTTAGAAACTGTTCATCTAAGGTGATTTTCTCTTGTTCTGCACGTTCCATAACGCCAATGAGTACGTCAGGCTCCATAGCTTTGACGTCTTGCATATATTTAATCACGCTTTGAAGAATTAGACTGGCACTTCCGTCGACGACTCCGAGCGACAAAGAACTCACCTCCTTTAAAAGATACTTGGGGGTTACTGAAATTACTTAAGGGTAAGACCGAAGGTACGACTATAGCCCCCGATGTAGTCATTATAAGGGGTGACGCTATAAGGATCTTCCGTTTTCGCTTGAGTATTACCCTTGGTACCCTTAGGAGACTTTGGAAGCGTCGCACTGCCTTTATTGGCTTGAGGTTCAGGCATGACGTAACGCCCTGTTTCAATGCTGAGTTCACCGCCTTTTTCACCCATGACTTTTACTTCTGAAGGCTTCACGGGTGTGCCTATTCTGCCGTGTTGAGGAACAGTTAAGGCATCAGAATCCGAAGGAGGCTTAGGGTTTCCGTCAAAGTAAGGAGAGTTCACCTCTTCTTTTAAAATGTGAGGCGTGACCAAAACCACCAGTTCGGTGCGTTCGGTTTTATTCCCTGCAGAGGTAGTGGCACGGAACATGGCTCCTACAATCGGTAAGTTGGCGAGTCCTGGGATTTTGTCCCATGACTCATTACGAGTATCCCTTAACAAACCACCAATCGCAAGCGTTTGACCGTCTTTCACACGAGCCGACGCAATCGTAAACTCACGCTTTGAAACTTCGGGAGCACTTACGGCACCATTACCGCCTTCTCTAAGGGCAATCAGTTGGGTGACCGAAGGCTTGAGTGCCATCGTTACATTCCCATCATTCGTAATAATAGGCGTTAAGTCGAGCTGAATACCTACTTCTTGGCTATTAGCTTGCCAAGTCACCGTAGGAACCCCTGCCACAGGCACCGTAACTTGCGAAGTGAAATATACAATGGTATCGGTAATTTTAACACTGGATGTTGTGCCGTCTACCGCAATAAGGGTAGGGTTTGCCAACACTTTAGCTTTACTGTCGTTATTATTAAAATTAAAGCCAATACCAGGTAATCTAAAACCACCTGAAGATCCGTTATTAGAACCACCACCTAAAATGCCTAGAGGCCTTCCTCCATAATTGAAAGGTGAACCCGTAAGTGCGGCGATTTGAAACTCACCAAAACCAATGGGTCCTGTTGTAATAGGCTGCATCACTTTTGTGTTGGACTTCGTGAGTTCCACTAAAGACAGTTCAATCATCACTTGCGGACGAGCCACATCCAATTCATGGATCAATTCTTCCACCAGCTTTAATTGTTCAGGTGTTCCATAAACGGTGACTGTGCCTGTCGCATGGTTGGGTACCATGCAAAAACCGCCACGTATGTAAGAGGCTCCACCACCACCTGCGGCACCACCTGCTGCCGCACCGCCGCCTGCACCACCTGCGGCACCACCTGCTGCCGCACCGCCGCCTGCACCACCTGCTGCTCCGCCTGCTGCACCACCTGCTGCACCACCTGCTGCACCGCCTGCTGCACCACCTGCTGCACCACCTGCTGCTCCGCCTGCTGCTCCGCCTGCTGCTCCGCCTGCTGCTCCGCCTGCTGCTCCGCCTGCTGCTCCGCCTGCTGCACCACCTGCTTGATCTGCCCAACCTGCGGTAAGCGTTGTAAAGACACTGAGGGCAATAGCTGTTTCATTACCGTGCATAATTTTAAAGACTTTACGGTTACGAGGTAGATCAATTTGTGGTAAAAGTTCCTCAATCAAAGAAACTTCACGATCGGTTGCTACCACTAATAAGCTATTTGTATTCGGATCAAATGTAGCCACCGCCATATTGTTTGTACCTGGTTTATTTGCGGCAAAAATCGTTTGATTGAGTTGCATGGAAACCTGACCTGCATCTCTATACTTAACTGGAATTACTTTGAAAATCTTAGCATTTAAAGAACGGGCATTGGTCGTAGCGGTATTCGCTACCACAATCGTATTGCCTTCTTGCGTATAGCTCAACCCACCTGTAATAAAAATGTATTCCAACGCTTTGTTAACGCTGATATTTTTAATGTCAACAGTCATAACACCTGTGACGGATTCATCCACAATAATGTTGAAACGACCTTGTTCGGCGAGTAATTGTAAAATATCGACAATGCTCGTATTTCGTAAGTTTAAATCCACACGAGCCGATTCAGGTGCCACTTTAATCCCCTTGAAAATACTCACAGGCTTGTGGGAAAGCTGTTCTGTCGGTAAAATCGAAACAGGGTAATTCGTCGCTGAAGCTTGAGGCAACAGCAAGCTCATAAACGGATTAAACAAGCCTAGAATCAACGCCATGGCTGCTAAGGATGTCCAACTGGTTTGAAGCCCTTTGAAAGGTAGATGTGTTTGATTCTTACGAGAGTTAAAAGGGGAAGGGAAAGAAAATGTCATAATAAAAGACCTTTCATGGCTTTAGTTCAATAAATCTTTAACAATTTTGTCAATGTCTTGGGACGAAACATTTTGAGCAGCACCAGTAGCACTGGAAGGGGAAGCCCCACCTGTAGCAGGGCTACCTGTACCTGTTGCTCCTGTTGTGGAAGCACCCCCCATAACGCCTCTCGCACCTGCTCTCGAAAATCCAAAAATGTCTTGAATCATCAAGGTTTGAGATACTTTAGAGCGTCCTTGTGACGTACTAATGCGAACGGTACTTGTGGTAATATCTTCAACCAATACGCTATATCCATTCACAAAAAGACGTGAGCCTTTTTTCACAAATAAAGTGGTTCCGCCTGATGAATCTTTGGTCGCAATCGCCAAAATCGCCATGGGTGATGTTTTTTTATAGGAAATACCGTTGACGTTAATCGTTGCCAAAGCGTCTTGCATGGCAATGGTCGGATCCACCACCACGGGGGGAACGGGCAAACCAGGGTAAGCCCCTGTTGAAGGATCCACCTTCGGTTTTTCAACTTTCACCACTTTCACCGTCACCAAAGGAGAAATCCCCACAAGGGCTTGGTAATAAGGAGATAAAGCTTCAATGTCGTCTTTTTTAACTTCAATGGGTTTGACGTGCATGGCAATGGAAAAGGGATCCACCCCATTGCTGGCGAGCATAATAATGTCTTGTTCCACCAACCGCTTAGCATTGGTTGCAGGTGTTTCAGGGGCATTGGGGGCTTCTGTTTTAGCGTCTGTGGGAGGAGTGCCGTCTGCTGGAGCAGGAGTCGTGCCTTGTGCGGGAACGCTTGTCGGGGCTTGACCTGCTTCGGCGGGGGTGGGCGTTACAGGGGGGGGATTGGCATCTATGGAAGGGTTAGTAGCAGGGGCTTCAGACGCTTTCGGGGGAAGGCTATTGCCGCATCCGCTCAACATCGTTAAAGACGCCGAGCCTAAAAGAAAAAGGGCTAGGGCATATGAAGTCAAACGTTTTGGCAAAAAGAGTGGGTAATGAGACACGAATCAATACTCCTGTTTCACGATAGTTTTTTTGGGGGGAAGGATTCTGTTTCTCTCTTTACGAATGACTTAAAAAAGGTAGAATCGTCCCTATATAGTGGTATAATAACGCTATTCACCCCACTTCATGTGTGTTTGAACGCATATATCCACTATCTTTAGGGGAAAGAATTCACAGAGAAAGGACATCGCCACATGATTTCACTCTATATTTCGCTAGATTTTGAAGGATTTTCAGGCATCAGCCACGCAAGGCACGCCTTTCCAAGCTATGCCCAAGATTTTCAAGGGTATCAGGTAGCCCTCAAGAAAGTCAAAAAAACCTTGTCGCAAATTTTCGATGCCGTCGACGACATCGAAAGCCACCGCATCGTCATCAACGATGCCCACGCCAGCATGACCAACCTCTTTTTAGCAGATTTAGATTTACCAAGTTCTGTTGAACTCATTTCAGGCAAGCCTAAGCGATACGGCATGATGGCAGGGTTTGATGCCAGCTTTGATGCCTGCGTGTTGCTGGGCTATCACGCTAAAGCAGGCTCTTTAAATGCTCCGTTGGCACATAGCTTTACAGAAGATGTAGCGGATATTCGCTTTAATGGCATTTCTTTAGGGGAAGCAGGCTTGAGCATTTTACTTTCTGAACTGGGGTTTGGCGTGCCTGTTGCACTCACCTATGGGGACGACCTTTTAGGGCAGGAGCTGTTTGCCTTGCAAGAACGCTGTTTGTATCTGGGGCAGGGGACTCATGTGGTTTCCAAATTGGGACGAGGCTGGCAATGTGTTCAAGGTGTGCCTCAAGCCGAAGAAACCTTAGCCACGGCGTTTCAAGCCTTGTGTGAAAGAAGTCCTGCTCAAAACAAGCAAGCCAAAGATGCCCTAGAACATTTTTCGCACGCACGCCCCCTCAACGACTTTGACGTGACCGTGCAGTTTCATTCACCCCTTATGGCGGATGCCTGTGCCTTGCTCCCTCATTCCGAGCGTTTGAACGGCACAACCGTTCAATTGCCGTTATGTTTTAGTGAAAATACGCCCCTTGCGGTCAAAATACAGGACGTTTATCAGAGCATTCAGTGTGCGTACAGTCTTGCCCTTTATGCTCACCACTGTTAGAAGCTTATACCAATTAAACGATTAAATAGCGTCTGGCGTCTTCGTTGTCGCTCGGGTTCTCGATGTGCTTATGTACGTCTCTGTACACCTCACCCATCTGCGAGTCTAGGCTCCTAGAATCCACCTATACGCTATTCAATCGTTTAATTGGTATTAGTTATAACGACCTTTAAAGGTACGATACTTAATGCGAAACATCGCTACAAGCATCTTCCACGAATCCACCCACACATTGATTTTAGATCCTGCCATATTCGTCCAAGAAACGCCTCGTTCTTCGACATAAAAGCCATGCGTTTCCGCCATCATCAGATATTCCAAATCAGCGGCAAAGCCCTTTTCAAACTGTAAATCCGCAAATAATCGATACGCCTGAGCAGGAAAAAGCTTAAAACCACATTGCGTGTCTTCAATATCAGGAATCAACCACTGCGTTAGCTTCTGAAACACCAAGCTCACGAAGTGACGAAATGGGTTAAATCGACGCACCACACCGTCTTCTTCCACTGAGCGAGACCCAATAATAATGTGTTCCAAGGCATCGGGGGATTCGGCGTAAAGCCAGTCTTCCAGGGTGTCGATCGGCACGGCACGATCGGCGTCATACATCAAGGCATAGCGTCCTTTAGCGGCCTTAAAGCCTACTTGTAGGGCGGCTCCCTTACCTTGATTCTTCGGCATATTCACCAAACGCAGATAAGGACATTGGGCTTGAAACCTTTGTACAACATGAGCCGTTGCATCTGAACTGCCATCGTTGACGACGATGACTTCCACCGTGTAAGCTTGTGCATCAAAGTAATGCAAGAGGTGTTCTAAGGTGCTTGGCAAGCGAAGGGCTTCATTATAAGCAGGGATCACGACAGATAAAAACACATCTTTTACGACCAGGGTAGGGTTACTCACAAAGGGTGAAATGTGGCGTTCTTCTTGCACTTGGGTTGAATACAACATGATTTTAAAGTCTCATCTCTCGTGGGGATTTAGTGTCGTAAGCCGATGTTATCACATACAGTGTAACACCTTTTTCGCCTTTGTGAAGTACTTTTCGAGTTAAATGTTTGGGCCAATGGGCATTTAAAAACGCGGTTTGATCCACATCTCGTTCCCACGTCATCAGCATAAAGGGCAAAGACTGTGATTTTAAGGCTTCAATTGTATCAATAGAAGACGGCTCATAGGTACTTGCAAAAGTGGGCGTATAGCGTGAACCCTTCCACCACAAACGTCTTGCTTTATTGGTTTCGTCTTGCTGAATGTAACAGAGCCACGAAAAAGGCACTTGATTCACCCAGCCGACGACAGGCAGTTCTAGCAAGTGAGGATTTTCCTTTTTCAAGGTCGCCACAACGCTTCGCATACTACGGTATTCAGGGAAAAAGACGGATCCAAATTGTGGTTGATGAATCACCGCATCAAAGCCCCATGCCCCAAACCATAAGGCAATGCCCAGCGTCACAAAGCCTGCCAAGAAAAAGCCTGTCGTTTTGGCATGAATCCACCGCAGTTTGCCATGCAAAAATCGAGCCAGCAGAATCGTTGCAGGAGGCAACCCTGTCAACACATACGTCATTAAAATAGACTTCGCTACCGAAAAGAACAGGGCGGGAAAGAGCAAGCAAACCCACAAAAACGTTGTTGCGGAACGGGTTTTTAACCCTTCCGAAACAGACTGAAACGAAAATGAAGTCGATGCCTTGGGTAAGTTTAGCCTCTCCTTTATAAAGGACGGCAACCAAAAAAGTGGAATGACGGAACAAGGTAATAATGCCACCAAGAAATACCAAAGGCTCGTGCCGTAAGGTTGAATGTGTCCACTGCCGTAGCGGTCTCCGTAATTCGGGGTGATGTATCGCAAAAGGTGTTCTTGCACAAAAAAGTAGTAGAGAAAATCAGGATATTTCGACTGCACCAGCCAAAACCACGGCACACAAATTGCTAAAACGCCTAAAATTACCCAATGCCACGCCACTTTTTTAAGCGACGGTAATTCTTGAGCTAAAACCGCCCAAATCCCTAAAGGGGTAAGCGTCATCACCAGTGGCAACAAGCCTTTGGTCATCACGCCCATCGCAATGGCAAGCGTCAACACAACGTGCCAAAACACAGGATTCGTGATCTTCGAAGGCGATGAACTTGCTTCAGTTTCGACGCTTTCTAAGGAGCGGTCTTTAATTTCAAGCAAGTGAAAAAACGAAAGCAAGGCAAGCATCACACTGGCACAGACCCACATATCCATGGAAACCGTCATGCCAATGGCGTTGAAAAATCCGCAAGAAACCAAGAGTAAAACGGCTAAAATCCCCACCTGCGGGTTCGCTACTTTTTTAGCGAGCTGATACGTCGCCCATAACGCCAAAAGCATGGCAATGAGATTAGGGAAGCGAAACGACCATTCGTTGGAACCAAAGCTCAATACACTTAATCCACCCGCCCAAAAGCTAAAGGGGGGCTTGCCGAAAAAAGGCTGATGAAAGGTCGGGCTATACGGCACGAGCCAGTCGCTTCGCAACAAAAAGTGTTGAATCATGTTGGCGTATCGAGATTCGGTGGTGTCAAACAAGGGAGCCGTGCCAAAAGTGATGAGCCGAAGTAAGACGGATCCCGCAAAGAACAGGATGCTTGCTTTAAGCCAAGAAAGAGAAGGGGTGGAGCTATCTTCTGATTGAGGAGGGGTTTGAATTGTCACGTCTTTATTTCTCTTTTCTTTCGCAAACCATTGAATCCATTTTAGTTACGCCTTAGACAATAGGGGGAGTTGTTTTCGGTTTGAAAACCCAAAAGGTTTGCCCTGTATAATTTAACGCTGCCGTCAACGCTGTTGCAAATAACCAAGCCACCATGCTTATTTTAGAATCAGGCACCCAATTCGTTAACAGTAACAAACGAAACAAAGCAAAGTTGGATGTTACATTCACCACGCCTGAAAAGGCATAAAGCTTTAAGAAGTCAAACAGCCGAGAAGGCAAATCTTCCCACTTGATTTTAAAGTTCCACATCGCCGAAACCACAAAGTTAAGCAAAACACTCACTTCAAACGCCACGGCTTTCGATGCAATAATGTGCCAGTCGTCAAAGGAAAGGGCTTTAGAAACGCTAGCGTACCAAACTTGTTCATGCCAATACGCCGCTAGCCACTGATACACCACACCGTCAATAATAGTGGCAAGCAAGCCAATGCAAATGAAGCGTAGAAAAAGTTTTCTTTTTGAAATCTGACGGTGCATTTACAGAAAAACCCTTTCAACCAAAAATTAAAATATCACACGACTATATTAAAGTATGTAACAGAGATATTCTAACATGAGCAAAAATTAAAAAGAAGCTTCTCTTTCCTTTTTTGTTCGTGTTAAAATTTTTCTTATACCATTTCAACATTAACCGCTATGGAGCATCCTTATTCAATGACTACAACTTATACGCAAGACCCTCAAAACACGGATTCTCGTCATCACGTCGTGGTCGTCGGGGGTGGATTTGCTGGGCTAAACTGTGTTAAATCTCTGGCTAACGATCCTAAAATTAAAGTCACCTTGGTGGACAGACGCAATCACCACCTCTTTCAACCGCTTTTGTATCAAGTGGCAACAGGCATGTTGTCTCCTTCTGATGTCGCTTCCCCCTTTCGCTACGTCTTGCGTAAGCAACAAAATACGGAAGTCTTAATGGCAGAAGTCAAAGGCTTTGATGTGGATGCTCAAACGCTTGAACTCACCGATGGGCAACTAAGTTATGACAGCCTCGTTATCGCCACAGGGAGCTTGCATCACTATTTTGGCAGAAATGAATGGGCGGCGTTTGCTCCAGGTTTAAAAAGTGTGGACGACGCTTTAGGGATTCGTGAAAAGATCTTAAAGGCCTTTGAAATGGCAGAACGTACGGATGATCCCGTCTTGCGTCAAGCGTATTTAACCTTTGTCGTCGTGGGTGGAGGTCCCACAGGCGTTGAATTGGCAGGCTCTGTTGCCGAACTCGTGCAACGTACCTTAAAAGGACAGTTTAGAAGAGCCAACCTAAACGACTTTAAAATTATGCTGGTGGAAGGCTTGGATCGAGTCTTGCCTGTGTTTTCTGAAGTGCTTTCGGCTTCCGCTCAAGAAGCGTTGGAATCCTTGAACATCGAAGTGCTGACCAAAACCATGGTGACGGAACTTTCGGATACGCACGCCGTGTTGAAAGATCGTGACGGCAACCTGCGTCATGTCGACACCTACACCGTTTTATGGGGAGCAGGCGTTGGAGCATCCCCTTTAGGCAAGCTGATTGCCGAAAAAACAGGGGCGGAAAGCGACCGTATGGGGCGAGTCATCGTCACGCCTGAGTTTTCGACTGAAAAATACGACAATGTCTATGTGGTGGGTGATTTGGCTCACCAAGTGCATGGCACCACGGCTGGCAATCCCATACCTGGGGTGGCTCCTGCGGCGACGCAAGGCGGTTTGCATGTGGCGAAAGTTCTTAAGGCCAAAGTGCATGGCTATGAAGTGCCTGAATTCCTTTATGAAGATAAGGGAAGCATGGCGATTATTGGCAATAATAAAGCGGTTGCTAGCGTCAAAGGCTTAGAGTTTGACGGCTTTATGGCATGGTTCTTGTGGCTTGTTGTTCATGTGATGTTCTTGGTTGAACATGACAACCGAGTCGTGGTGACCTTTAACTGGTGGGTGAACTACTTGACTGGCAAGCGTTCCACCCGAATCATCGCTAAAGATTTGCTCCCTTTCTTTAAGGCACCTGTAGACGCTGTAGAAGAGCCCCTAGAAAAGTCAACTGTAGAGTCACACGGCTAATGCCTGCCACCAAAGAAGATCTTTTGCCTGCCTTGGAACGTCTAAAATCAGGGTTCTCTCCTGCCTTAGAAGCGTGGTATCTTGAACAGGCTCGTGATTTGCCGTGGCGAAGAACGCAAGATGCTTACGCCATTTGGGTGTCTGAAATCATGTTGCAACAAACCCAAGTGGTCACGGTGATTCCGTATTACGAGCGTTTCTTGACTCGTTTCCCCACGGTGGAACACTTAGCAACGGCATCTTTAGAAGAGGTGCTCAAATTATGGGAAGGCTTGGGCTATTATTCCCGAGCGAAAAACCTGCATCAAGCGGCACAAGTCGTGGTGCGTGATTTGGACGGTGTCGTGCCTGATACGCTAGAGGCGATTTTAAGCCTAAACGGCGTGGGACGCTACACCGCAGGCGCCATTCTAAGCTTTGCCTACGGCAAACGCATCCCGTTGTTGGACGGCAACGTCAAGCGTATTTTGGCACGCCTTTTAAATGATGATGCCCCGATTAATCAGCCTGCGACTGAAAAAAAGCATTGGGCGTGGATCAGCGAACTGCTCGACACCAGCGAAAATCCCTATGTGTTCAATCAAGCGATTATGGAATTGGGGGCGACGCTCTGCACGCCGAAGTTGACCAAGTGCTTGCTTTGCCCTGTGCATGAGCTGTGCCAAGCCTTTAAGGCGGGTCGGGTGGAAGCGTTGCCTGTAAAAACGCCAGCCAAAGCCGTGCCTCATAAGCATATCGGGGTGGCGTTGATTCAAAATACGGAGGGGCTGTATTTCATTCAACAACGCCCCGAAACAGGCTTGCTCGCTAGTTTGTGGGAGTTCCCTGGGGGCAAGCAAGAAGCGGATGAATCCCTTGAAGCCACCGTCGTTCGAGAACTCAAGGAAGAGCTAAACGTGGATGTCAACGTGGGGCGTCACGCTTTGTCGATCGATCATGCGTACACGCATTTAAAGGTCACGCTTCATGTGTATCATACGGAAATCAAAAGCCCGTTGGATGCACTGGAACTCAAGGCGGCTCAAGCCTTTAAGTGGGCAAGTTTAGAAGACATGAAGGCGTTGCCTTTCCCCAAAGCGAATCATGCCATTTTACAGTATATTGAAAAAGCTCAATCCCTTTAAACGGCTATATAAATATTTGAATCCGCCAAAGTATAGGCACTGTAGGGGAAACTCTTTAAAACACTATATCAAACAACAGCTGGCGGGAATGCATAAGGCATCGTCGCTAGCGAGACGTTTTCTTCTGCCAAGCGTTTAAGCAGGTGATGCAAATACGTCTGATGCACATCTCGATACACCGTGTAATCCGCATCTTCCACAAAGTAAACGACTTCAAACACGTAGGCAAAATCCCCACAATCTGCGAGATGCACACGCTCCAAGCTCGCCTTGTCAAAGCCTTCAAACCCTTCAGTCACCCAAGTAGGAATGGCTTCTAACACGTTTATAGGCGTGTCATGTGGCACGTTAAAGCGATGTTCCACTCGGCGGCGTTGCATGCGAGTAAAGTTTCGAATACGGCTTTTCATGAGGTCATTATTGGGAATCACTAAAAATTCGCCGTCTAAGCCTTCAAGGCGTGTGGAACGCAAGCCAATATGCGTGACGGTGCCTTTAAAGTCTTGCGTCACAATGAACTCCCCGATGACAAAGGGTTTGTCTAACGCAATGGACAGGGACGCAATCAAATCCCCCAACACGTTTTGCATGGCTAGCCCAAGAGCAATCCCCCCCACACCTAGAGACGCCACCAACGCCGTTACGTTGACCCCTTTAAAATCTAGTCCTACCAGTAAAACGAGGCTCCAGCCCACCAAGACAACCAAAAAGGTGACAGGTCCCATAAGCGTTTGCAGCGAAAGGCGTTGCTTTTCATCGGCTTGAGCATCCACATAATGGCTAAGGGTGACTTTGGTGAGGGGTTTTATCCACAACGCCACTTGCAAGAGTAAGGCATAAATGGGGAAGGGTTCGAAAAAGGCATCAACAGGCTTGCTAAACTTGAGCGGTACTTCTGCGACATAAACGGCTAAAATAAACAGCACCACAGGGCTAATATAGGCAATGGCTTTTAAGATGAATTTTTTCAGAAAACTCAAACTTCTAGGCGTATGTTCCGAATGAATTTTTGTCAGTGGTTTGCTAATGGCTAGGCACAATAGGCGGATGCCCCAAAACACCACAAGCCCCAACGCCACTGAAAACAGCCAAGCACTAAGGGGGTTGCCGAACCATTCCACTGTGTCTAAAAACGTACCTTGTACGGATTGATTCACCACTTCGGATGTGGTTTGAATCGTTTGCGTGGCTTCTTCAACGGTGCTTTGCACGTGTTCGGTAATCATAGGAGTTCGTCCCTTTTGCCCTTTTTACAGGTCTGTTCTATGATTATACTATAGAAAAGGTTGCGAAAGTCTAAAAAATACACATCAAAGGATACGTCTATGTCGTTAAATCCCCTTCCTCGCTTTGTGGTTTCAGTACAAGCGGAAGATCACGAACCGCTTGCCCCCACGCCTATTATGCTCGCCCTGTGTGAAAGCGTTCTAGCAGGTGGGGCAGAAGGCTTGCGTTTGGCGAATGTGGAACTCATCCGCCAAGTGAAGCAAAAACATCCGATGCTACCGATAATTGGTTTGCATAAGCCGTATCCCTTGCCGAACGTTCCCAAAGAAGTGGTCTACATCACCCGAAGTCTTGACGATGCCCTTGCCCTAGCTGAAGCAGGGGCGGACATCGTCGCCCTAGATGCCACGCCTCGCCCACGAGAGCAATCGCTTGCCGAGATAGTTTCCACGCTAAAGCAGGCTTATCCGCAAGTAAAAATCATGGGGGATGTGGATTCGATTGCGTCGGCTCATTTTGCGGTGGAAGCTGGCGTGGATATATTGAGCAGTACCTTAAATGGTTATACGCTTGAAACGCAGGACGCTCCTACAGCGTCGCCTAATTTTGCCTTTTTAGAAGACTTGGTAAAGACCTTCCCTACGTTGCCTGTTTACTTGGAAGGGCGTGTGTGGGATGTGGCAGACGTGCATCGGGGGCTGGGCTTGGGGGCGTATGGCGTGGTGATCGGTTCAGCCATTACACGCCCGCATCAGATTACGGCTCGTTTTAAAACGGCTTTTTAAAAGTTCATAGAATCAGTTGAAGATTCATCGCTTTTCCCCATAGCTCTCGTCGGCTATGTTATTTTAACTATATCGCCGAGCTTAAAGCAACAAATAACGAATTAAGATTTTTACGAATTAGAGAGAAGGAAGCCTCCTCATGATGAGCCAGCACTTTGAACGTGGCACTGTGCCTAATTTACGTCGCCGTGTGAGTTTAGAAATATCCTACACCCATTCGGTCAACTATGAAGAACCCATCATCGATGAGCAAGACGCAACAGGCTCCTTGTTTCAGGTCGACAACGACACCTACATCATCGCCTTTGATTCAGAACTCAACGGCAAGCGTCAAACCAACACGCTCAAACTGCACGATGGTGTTATGTCTTGGGTGATTATTGGGGATGCTCACACACGCCAAACCTTCAAGCAAGGCGAGTGGTATTCCAACCAGTTTTTTGTGGATGGTGCTTCGTTTACCTGCCGTAATCGCACCCGTCGTTTGGACTATCACTTTAATAAAGACGGTGGGTTCATTGATATTTTTTATGAATTGTATTCTGGCGAAACCCATTTAGGCTATTATAGTTTGGAAGTTTACATTCACTAGAACGCTAAACTAATACCAATTAAGCGATCAAGGTTGGCTCGTCTGGCGTCAGGTTCTGTTGTTCAGCAGGTGCCTGAAAACCAATTTTGCTAGAGTCAATCTTCTTACTATAACGAATGTCTTCAATCTCTGCAACGGTGACTTTTTGATTAGAACGAGCATGTGTAAAGGTTAAACTACCATCTTGATTACGAACGGCTTTCCAGTCCTTTTTAGTTCCTTCAAGGGTCATGGTGTCTTGCCCCGCACCACCGACGACTTCAAATTGATTGTCTTTGTTTTTGGCACCTGCATGCACGAAAATGTCGTCGTTGCCCACGCCTAAGTCGGCTTGGACTTTATTGCCTTTTCCGCCCAATTCAAGGGTGTCTTGTTGTTGAGCCGCAAAAACCTTGCGGTCATGATCCGACTTAAACTCACGACCCGTCAAATCGCTGGTGGCGATAATACTGGTGTTATTGCTACCTCCCACACGGACGGTCTGCTTGCCGTTACCCCCATACAAGGTTGTATTCTTCGTGCCTTGCAAGACGGCTTCAGACGCTTCTAACCCTGAAAAGCTGAAAACTTGGTTTTCATTGTTTTTACCGAGTAAACCAAAGCGTTCAATGCCTTCATTGGCGGTGATGTTATTGGTATTACCATTCGACGCTTTCCCAATACCTAGTTCTTTAATGCCTTGATTGACCAGCACATGGTTTCGATTACCTTGCCCTTCCAAGTAAGCTTTCCCCATATTTTCAGCCAAAATCTGCGTGGTGGCGTTCACGGCACTGTCTCCCCAGCTTCCCACTTGGTTAAAAATCCCTGAAGAACTACCGTTATAGGCAGCGGTGAGAATTTGCCCGACTTTTTCAGATGCAAGCACATCGTTTCTCGCCCCTTCGAATTGAGGTGCATTCGCCCCTGCCATGACTAAATGGTTGACGGAAGTTCCCGTAAATCGGTTGGATGCTCCATTGTCGCCGTCCATAATGGCGGTGTCAACCTTGCCCTGAACCAGTACTTCGTTACGAGCGTTTTGCGTGCCTGATTGATAGCTGTCAAGCAAGTCACCGAATATATTAACGCTGTTGGTCGCTCCATTTTCGCTACGTTGCCCTAAGGCTTGCACATTGCCTTGAACAATGGATTGATTGAAGCTTTGGCTGTTTTTCCCAAACATTTGCAGGTTGTTGATGTTATTTTCAAAAAGACTTTGGCTTTTGTCTGAAGAGCGAAGCGTGGCTTTTTGAAGTGCTTCATTGTAGCGGAAGAGACCGCCTTCTTGCAAATCGACAATGCCGTTACGAGAGCTGGTGGGTTCGATATTTTTAAAGCGACTTAAATCCATGGGTTCGATTTCTTCGGTATTAGGCAGGGGGCGTCCTTGCTGGCTAGGGAGTGTATAATTGTTATAATTATTGAAATAGTCAGGATTGTTTAGTATAGTCATGAATTTTGGTTCCCTAATTT
>JBILSS010000025.1:0-17945 GCA_044371965.1 Vampirovibrionales bacterium | reverse complement strand
GTGGCGTATTTAAAAGGCACGACGGTTGATTATTCAGACGCCATGATCGACGGCGGATTTAAGTTCATCAACCCCAATGCCAGCAATACCTGCGGATGCGGAACCTCTTTCGGGATTTAATATATCAGTCATAAAGGAAAAGAAACATGACAACTTTAGTCGATTTAGTGAAAATTCAAGAAGTTTTAGATACCTTGCGTCCTTATTTGCAAGCCGACGGTGGCGATGTTGAGTTGGTGGATGTCACTGAAGAAGGCGTCGTGCAAGTGCGTTTGCAAGGGGCTTGTGGTACCTGTCCTTCATCCACCTATACGCTTAAAATGGGGATTGAAGAGCAGTTAAAGGCTCATGTGCCTGGGGTGACGGAAGTCATTTCAGTGGCTTAATTTTTAAAAGACTTCAAACTTATTTACCAATAAAACAAAAACACCGTCGAAAATGACGGTGTTTTTACTAGCGAAAAGAAGTGACTACTTCTTTTTTGCCAATACTTTTTTTGCTGTTTTAGCAGTGTTGCCAGCTACTAAATCTTTGAATTTTTTACCAGCGGTGAACGCAGGTACTTTTTTCGCAGCAATTTTAATTTCAGCACCTGTTTGAGGGTTACGACCAATGCGTTCTGCACGCTCACGAGGTTCAAACGTACCGAATCCAACTAAAGTTACTTTGTTGTCTTGAGCAACAGAAGATTCAATCGATTCCAAGATAGCAGCCAAAATTTCAGAAACTTGCTTTTGAGAAGCGTTCGTTTTTTTGGATACGGATTGTACGAGTTCTTCTTTGTTTACCATGGTAAATCTCCTAAATAATCACGAAAAGGGTTACATACAAATGTGGTTTCCCACCTAAAACATAAGACGACCCCTGAACAGTTGAGTATTTAGGGGCTATACGCCTATTATACACACATTTCGCTTTTTTTGGCACGTTTTTTCTTAAATTTCTTGGTTTTTCTTGTGTTTTTCCACCCAATTGATGATATTTCGCTGTTTTTGACGTGCAATCGCTAGGCTACCTGTAGGAACGGTGTCTGTAATGGTGCTACTGGCGGCTACTGCTGCACCTGCTTCTACCGTCACGGGGGCAATTAAAACGCTGTTGGCTCCCACCGTGGCGTGGTCTCCAATGGAAGTGTGCGACTTTTCGCCTGTATAGGGATTAAAATTCGCTGTAATCGTGCCTGCTCCGATGTTGACATTCGCTCCTACAGACGCATCCCCCACATAAGAAAGATGAGACACAAAGGTGTTTTCCCCGATGCTGGCATTCTTGGTTTCCACAAAGTTACCGATCTTCACATTTCGAGCAATCACGGAACCTGGTCGCAAATGAGCAAAGGGCCCAATAAAGCAATGCTCTCCCACCACAGCGTCTTCTAAAAAGCTATGGCGGACTTCGGTATTTTCCCCAATCACGGTGTTGCCGATCAGGGTCGTAAAAGGTAAAATCTTTGCCCCTGCCTTAATCACGACGTTTTTGCCGATAAAGCAATACGGAAAAATCTCGACCCCTTCTTCAAGCTGAACGCCGTCTTCCACAATCGCCCCTTTGTGAATGGTGGCATGGGGGTAAATGGACATGAGTACATCACAGAGATTCATCATTTAAGGTGTCTCCTTCTGAATTAAGTATAACTTTTTTAGCAATCGTTTTTTCTTTGATGTTACAAATGCCTCGTTTGTCGGCATTCGCCACAAAATCGATCAAGTGTTGCACCGCAGGATTCTTGGGTACATTCGCTTCTTCCGCTTTTTGAAGGCGTTCTTTCAAGAAGCCTTTTTCATAAAACAAGTGCTTATAAGCCCTTTTAATGGCGGTTCGTGTTTCAGCATCAAAGCCATTACGACGCAAGCCCACAATGTTGATCCCATTTATTTGAGCATCTTCCGCCCCAAAAATAAGAGAATACGGGGGAATGTTCTTGCGAATGCCTGAACAGCCACCGATCATGGCATAGCTGGCGATATGCACGCCTTGATGGCACGCCACCAACCCGCCGATGACGATGTGATTATCCATGACAACATGCCCTGCAATTTGTACGGCATTTGCCATCGTATTGTGATTGCCAATGGTGCTATTATGCCCGATGTGGGCGTATGCCATAATATAGTTGTGATCGCCCACTGTGGTGGCAAGTCCTTCGCCTGTGCCACGATGCAAGCTACTGAACTCCCGAAACGTATTGTGATCACCAATACGCAACCACGATGTTTCGCCTTTGTATTTGGCATCTTGAGGATCGCCCCCTAGCACGACATTGCTATGCAAGACATTGCCTTTGCCTAGTGTGGTATGACTCACCAAGCTAGCGTGATGATGCAAGACGCTGACTTCCCCCACTTCGCAATAAGGTCCGACAAAGCAATAGGCACCTATTGATGCCGTGGGATGCACGATCGCCGTTTCATCAATAAAAGCGGTGGGATGAATCAAAGAGGTGGGGGTTTGGGTTGTCATATTGCTTGTCCTTTTTATGTGTTTTGTCTACATATAATTATTAGTATACGCCAAAAAATAGATGCGACACATTTATAGACGCACTCTTAACGTCTTCTTTATATGTAGACTGCTTTAATCGCTAAACGATCACAAATGCTTCTAAAGCACTCGTTTCTAGCGATTCGCTGTAGGATGCCCCCACCCACAAATCTAGCAAGGCTTGCCCTGCTTGAATAGCATCGCCTTCGCTGTGATGCAAAATCACGCCCACACCATAATCAAGGGCATCGGTCTTAATCGTACGCCCACCACCTAACGCCTTAACGACTTTGGCGATCCCCATGGCGTCAATCGATTCGATCACGCCTGTTTGTGGACTCGGTACGGTGATTTTACGCAACGGTTGAGCCAGCAGGATGGTATCGCTTAAGCTGGCGACATCGCCCCCTTGAGCCTCCACCCACGCTTCAAACCGTGCAAAAGCGGATCCGTCGTGTAATAAGCTTTGCACATAAGCCGTAGCGGTTTCAAGGGATTCATAACGTTTCGCTGCCACCAACGCCATCGCCGTAAGTTTCACGCTTAAAGCTTCCAAATCGATGCTGGTGCCTGTTGCCTTGCCTTGCAAAACCTCAATCGCTTCAATCACTTCCACCGTGTGACCAATGGCTTTGCCTAAGGGAGCGTTCATCGGAGAAATCGTGGTTTCAACGGCTTTGCCAAAGCGTGTGCCGATTGTTCGACATAGGCTAGCCAAGGCTTCCGCTTCTTTAGGGGATTTCATAAACGCCCCCTTGCCTGCCTTAATATCAAGCACAATGACATCCCCACCTGCGGCGATTTTTTTGGACATCACCGAAGCCGCAATCAGCGAAAGATTGTCGACGGTGGCGGTGACGTCTCTTAGGGCGTAAAAGACACCGTCGGCTGGGGTGAGCTTCGGGGTTTGAGACGACAATGCCAGCCCGATGCGTTGAATCTGCTCCACAAAGGCCGTTTCGCTCAACTCGACTTGAAAATGAGGAATGGCTTCGAGTTTGTCAATGGTACCCCCTGTAAAGCCCAAGCCCCTGCCTGACAATTTGGTGACTTTTAAACCAGCCGCCGCCATAAGAGGTGCCACAATCAAGGTCGTTTTATCGCCCACGCCACCTGTGGAGTGCTTGTCTACCGTGATGCCTTCAATGCCCATGCCGTGCAGATCTAAGACCTCTCCGCTTTCGACAAAGGCTTTTGTGAGGAAAAACGTTTCATCATCGTTTAAGCCGTTGAGGCAGACCGCCATCAGCCACGCCGAAAGCTGATAGTCTTTCATCGTGCCGTTCATCACGGCGTGTACGAGTGCGTCGATTTCCGTTTCGCTGTGGGCTTGCCCTTGCTTTTTCTGCTCGATCCAAACGGTGGGATTTGTCATGGTTTAATGTCTCCTTGGGTAAATGTTTCGATTATACGAAAAACATTAGGCTCGCTCAAGTTTAGGGGAATTTATTGCCGTCGTCTATGATGAGATCGTGAGGTAAGGGAAAAGATGCTTCATTTTTTAGAAGTGTTAGTTTGCTTATAACACTATCGACATAAGGCTTCATTTTTGTATAACTTGATTGAATGATGCCTGATTCTTCCTTTGCATCAAACCCAAATTTTTGATAAAATTGGGAAAGTTTATGTTCAACTATTTGATTCCCGATAAGAGAAGTTTGAAAATCTTTATTTTTAGTAGCCAAAACACCATATGGATATTTATTCACAACATAGCTTAGTAATGCAGAACCCCCTCCACCAAAAGCACTGAGAGATTCTAAATATAAGGGGGAGCTTATATTAATTAAAATACCACCTCGAATCGCTTTTTTCGTAGGGTGATACAAAACATAGTTAGGCATTTTGTAATGATTAAACAACGAACTGTGAGCTACAGAAGATGATAATCTTGGATCTTGTGTCTTTAGTTTTTTAAATAAATCTTGTAATGTTCTCCAACTATTTTGATCTAGTTCTTTATGCTTGTCAAAACCCAATTCTAAAACAAGGTGTTCACTTGCTAATTTAGCTACAGGCTTAGCTCCACTGCGTGGGTTTGGTGTTGTCGGAGAGTTAGCAAACGACGAAATCTTCATATAAAAATCCTAGCACTGGAATAAGGAGGAAACTATACAATCATAAAAAAGGCTTAAGCGAAAAATGTGCTAGTCGTATTTATGATATGATAAAAACGTTGACCCCTTTCCCCCATGGAGCCGTTTGCCTTATGTCCACCTCATCCAAACCCTTTACAGGCACTGAAATTCGTGAAGCCTTCTTAGCCTTCTTTGAAGAAAAATGCGGACACAAACGCAAAGCGTCCGCCAGCCTGATTCCCATTAACAATCCCACCGTCTTGCTCACCCCTGCTGGGATGCTCCCCTTCGTGCCGATATTCCTTGGCATTGAACCACGCCCCAATCCCCCAAGACTTACCACGGCTCAAAAATGTGCGAGGGTTTCAGGCAAAGACAGCGATCTCGAAAATATCGGACGCACCCCACGCCACCACACCTTTTTTGAAATGATGGGCAATTTCAGCTTCGGCGACTACTTCCGTGAAGAGGTCATTCCGTGGAGCTGGGAGTTCTGCACCGAAGTCTTGGGGCTGGATCCTGAACGCTTGTGGGTATCCGTCTATGAAGAAGACGAAGAAAGCTACCGCATTTGGCATGAGGTCGTCGGTGTGCCAGCGTCTCGCTTGTTCAAATGTGGCAAGAAAGACAACTTTTGGGGACCTCCTGGAGCCTCTGGGCCTTGTGGGCCTTGCACGGAAATTCACTATGATCTCACGCAAAACCCCGATGATGACTTAGAAGATCGTCTGATTGAGATTTGGAACTTGGTCTTAATGGAGCTATTTCAAGACATCGACGGCACCATTACGCCACTAGAGCATAAAAATGTGGACACGGGTGCAGGGCTTGAACGGCTGGCGATGGTCGTGCAAGGGGTCGACAATACCTTTGAAACCGACTTGTTTCAAAACATCGTGCAAGCGGTTACGGCTCATACGGGCGTGCCTTATAAGCAGTCTGAAGAAACGGATGTGGCGCTTAAAATCGTGGCGGATCACCTGCGTTTGCTCGCGTTTACCATGGCAGACGGCGTGGTGCCTTCGAATGAAGGGCGGGGCTATATCATCCGTATGGTGCTGCGTCGAGCCGTTCGCTTTGGTAAGCGATTCTTGGGCATGGAAGCCCCTTTCTTACACGCCATTTTGCCGATTATCAAGGCGGAATATGGGCATCAGTATCCCGAACTTGTCGCACGTTTCAATTACACGCAAAACACCTTGGAACGTGAAGAAGCCCGCTTCCTAGAAACGCTCGATAAAGGCAGTAAACGTCTTGAAGACTTGTTGGATAATTTAGACGGCAACGTCTTAGACGGTGAAGAAGCCTTCAAACTCTACGATACCTATGGATTCCCTGTCGAACTCACCCGAGACATCGTTAAAGAACGTGGCTTAACATTGGATGAAGCAGGCTTTCATCAGGCGATGAAAACGGCGAAAGACTTGGCTCGTTCGGCTCGTAAAAGCGTCGGCGTGGTGGATGATCAACTGTTCACGGAGTTGTACCAAGAAATCGGCGCCACTGAATTCGTCGGCTACGACAGGCTTAGTGAAGCTGTTACGGTGAAAGCCCTCATCCTAAATGGGGAGCGTGTTTCCACCGTTTCAGGCGTGAATACGCCGTTTCAATGCGTGCTAGACAAAACCCCTTTTTACGGCGAAAGTGGCGGGCAAGTCGGCGACAAGGGGCAACTCCAGCTGGAAGCAGGACAAAAAGCCCTCACCGTTTTGGTGAAAGATGTGCAGAAAGTCGGCGATTTATTCGTGCATGACTGCGTCTACGATCAAGGCGACGGCATTAGTGAAGGCGACGAGCTAACGGCGGAAGTCGACGATGTGCATCGGGCAAACGTCACCTTGCATCATAGTGCGACGCATTTATTACACGCCGCCTTGAAAAAAGTTTTGGGAGACGACGTTGCTCAAGCTGGGAGCTATGTTTCGGCGGAATCGGCTCGCTTTGACTTTAGTTTTAATCGAGGGGTGACGCTTGATGAACTGAATCAGATTGAAGGCTTGGTGAATCAGTGGATTCAAGCAGGCGAAAATACAGGCATCGTCGAAGCGAACATCGAAGAAGCGAAAACGTCGGGTGCGGTCATGATGTTTGGCGAAAAATATGGCGACACCGTGCGTATCGTGGCGATCGGCTCGCATTCAAAAGAATTGTGCGGAGGCACCCACGTCGGGAATACCGCAAGCATCGGCGTGGTGAAAATCAACCAAGAATCAGCCTTGGCGGCTGGTGTGCGTCGTTTGGAGTTTGTCGCTGGCTATGAAGCCTATCGACAATTTCGGCAAGCCGACAATCAAGTCAAGCAGTTGGCGACACATCTTAAAGCCCCAAGCCATGAGGTGTTTGCTCGCTTGCAAAAGTTGCAAGATGATGTGAAGCGTCTGGAAAAAACGATTACAAGCTTAGAAGAAAAAGCCTTGCTAAGCCAAGTCGGTGACTTGGTCGATACCTTTAACGCGTCTACCGATGCCGTGCCGCTTGTGAAGCATCTCATCCCCAATGCTGGCACGGATGCCTTGAAAGCACTCGGTGAAGCGGTGATGAATCAAGCGAAAAACAAGGGCGTGCTAATTTTAGGATCGGTGTCTAGCGAAGGGTCTGCGTTGATTTTGGCGTGGGTGGCGGATGCCGTGGTGAAAGCTCACGGCGTTAAGGCGGGCGACATCGTGAAGCAGTTGGCTCAAGCCTGTGGCGGTGGTGGCGGTGGGAAACCCACCTTTGCCCAAGCAGGCGGTAAAAACGGAGAAGCCTTAGCAGAGGCACTTCATACTTTTGCATTTTCAAAGGTTTAGCTTTCTATAGAAAATACGTCGACTAATGGAGTTGAGTCACGGCAAAACTTGTCATCATTAAGGTATGATGAAAAATGCCTTCCAACTCCCCGACTCATTCAAGTTCAGCCCCCTTCCCACGAAGGATGCCCCTGCTTCTTCGATTTTTGAAGAGTCCTCTACAAAGCTAAGCAAACCCCTCACCAAAACGTTAAATCTGCTCGACACCCAAACCACCGATGGACTTTCGGTGCATTTGCGTTCGCCAGCCCTAAAGCGTCGCTATTGGCAGCGTCAGCACGCCAAAGAATATGACCGCCTTAACGCCCTTGCCCCCCACGCCGACTGGATCCGCCAAACCCTTGAGGCTCGTGGATGCCATAGCTTGAAAAATAGCTTTGACAGGGATATGATCCAGCTTGAACAACTTCAGGGGATGTATGCTCGCTTACAAGAGCAGGAAGAACGCTTGTTGAATCCCTTTGAAACGTGGCTGTTTCAGCAAGACCGTGCTTTTCAAAATCAGTTGAACGCCATGCGTTTGGGCTTTGAAAAAGCCTTTTCTTTGCTGGTGAGTCGTGGCGAAAATGGGATCGATGTGCAAGGGCAACGCCTCTTACAGCAATGGGTGTTTCAATTGTGCCAACGTAACAGGCAGAAGGGTTTGTCGCCTGATCTCGTGCAGGATGTTTATATCCTCCAACAGCGGAGTACTAGTTAAGCGTTTTTAGTGTATGCTAGAATCGTTATCTGAACGTTCAGATTGTGAAAAAATGAGACCCCCTTTGATTCACGGATTTTCACCCCCCGATGTCTTTAGCCTTTCATTTGGCACGCTCAGTGGGCATTTGCCCCTGTGCTTTCGTACTCTAAATGTGGCACAGTTGATTCATCTCTTTGATCACGCCTTGCGGTTTAAGTCGCCTCAACATTTTGATGAGCAACTGGCTCGCCCGCTTTTAATGAAGCAATACCAACCCACGCTCAACGCTCGGCAAGACCGCCATTTTCTCAAGGAATGTCCCGTCTTGTGGGTGCAATACGCTGTTTATGCCTTGATTGAAGCCAGTTTGCCCTACATGGAAGACCACGACTTAATCGCCCGATGTCATGCCTTGAGTCTTTTGCTTGAACGCCAACGTTTTTCCCAGTGGGACGCTTCATTTGTGGAAAGCTATTGGATCGCTTCAACGCTTGAGTTTAGCGAAGCTATGGTCAAGCATCCTGATGGCGTTACTCATCTTTCACAGCTGGAAGATGTGTTGGATCTGGGTCTGACGCCTGTTGATTTAAAAGGGCAGGAAGATAGTCCTTTAGCATATGCCTTGCACTTGGGGATACTCGCTCCGTGGGGGCGTTTGTGTCATTATTTTCGGGTTCATGCGGACTTGTATCATCGATTTGGCAATTCACAATTTAAAGAAGTCCCCCAAGCACTCGCCTTGGCAGATGCCTATTTTTCGGGTGAAGAGCCAAGTCTTCTTTCGCAGCCGATCCACACGCTGGTGCTGGTGGAAGGCATGACCGAAGAAGTCTTATTGCCTGCCTTGCTCAACATTGCAGGGGCGTCTCATGGGATTCGTGTGCAAAGTTGTGGCGGCAAAACCGCCATGTTGAGCCACTATCAACGGATTCGCCCATGGTTTAGCGGACGCATCCGCTTGGTGCTAGACGCCGATGCCACCGACATCGACACGCCCTTGCAAAAAAGCCTGCATCCGCAAGATGCCTTGTACCTCATTCCGCAAGGGGCGATTGAAGATTGCTATGAACTGCCGTTATTTTTAAATGCCCTTAATCAAGTACGGCAAGGGTTTTCGCCCCTTAGTGCGGAAGATTTTCAAGATTGGTGTGCGACGCAGAAGGTGTCTAAACGCAGTCGTTCCCAAGTGTATCATCGATTTTGGGTGGCTCATGGCTTAGAAGGCTTTGACAAGACGTTTTTAGCCCATCGCATCGCGGATGCCTTAAAGCGAGACAACCAAGCCCTTGAAAAATTACCGAAGGGTTTGCTCGCTTTGCTTGATTTTGTGCTAAAATAAAGAAAGCACTTATAGAAAAAGTCCCATTTAGCGAACATTTCTCTAAGTTTTAAATACTATTGAATTGAATTGTAGGATGTTGCCTAAATTATGCCCAAGCCCAAAAGCACCCCTAGCCTAACAAAAAAGAAGACGGCATCCCCTAAAAAAGACGTGTCTAAGGCGTCTCTAAAAACAGCCGAAAAGCCTGTTGCAGCGTCGAAAGAAACGAAAAAAGCGGATGAAAAAGCCCCTGCCAAAGTCGCCACCGCTTCCGTGAAAGAAAGTGGCAAAGCGACGAGTAAAACGACGGTAAAGCCCACCGCTAAAGCAAAAGATACCAAAAAGTCGACGGCTAAAACAACAGCGGTTAAAGCCAGTCCTAAAACCGAAGCGGTTAAGGCGACGCCTGCTAAAGCGGTCAAAGCCAAAACAAGCAAGCCTAAAGTGATTTTGCCTGCGGAAAGCGTCAAAGTGACCGTGCTTAAAGAATTGAGAGAACAGTTGAGCCAAGCAGGCTTGATCGGTATGGGTCGCCCCCCACGAGTCGTGGTCGCCTTTTCAGGCGGAAGCGATTCCACCGCCTTATTGCACGCCCTTGCCCAATTGCGAGACACCGAAGGGCTAGAAGCCTTAGCGGTTTACTATCACCATAATTGGAGAGGCACGCCAGCCCCCGAACTGCCACGAGTCCACAAAAATTGTCAACGTTTGCGGATCCCCCTCGTCTTTGCTCCGCCACACCCCGATGAAGAAAAAAGTGAAGTGTCCGCTCGACATTTTCGCTATGAACGCTTGATTGAGGTTGCCACGCAATTTAAAGCCGAAGCGATTTTAACGGCGCATCATCAAGATGATCAAATTGAAACGATTCTCTTCCGCATTTTTAGAGGCACAGGTCCAGACGGACTTGAAGGCATCCAACGGGCGTTGTTTTTCAAAAAGCAGGGTGAAGATACCCCGAGCCACATCCCGATTTTGCGTCCGTTTTTAGGGCTTAGTGAGCGAGTGCTTTCGGCGTACACGGAATCGAACGAACTCCTGTTTTTTAAGGATCCGTCTAACACCAATACACGCTACGCTCGAAACGCTATTCGTCACGAGCTTTTGCCTGTGATTAAAGCCCAATTCCCGACTTACGAAAAAGCGGTTTTGAAGTTGTCTCACCTCGTTGAAGGCGATGTCAGCATTTTGGATCACATCACCCACACCCAATGGGATTCCCTTGATCTAAAGGGAGCCAGCCCCAGCGTCTTTCAATTTGGTGCCAAGCGTTCCACGACCTTGTTTTGCCAGTTAAATGTCCCGTATCAACGCCGTTTGGTGCGTCATTTATTGCAACAATTTAATATCGAAAGTGATTTTGAAGACACGCAACGCCTCATCGGCTTTTTGACGCAGGATTTACACACCTTGCACCTTCATAAGAAGGACAAGCAAGGCGTGTTGAAACAACCGAAAGCATCGGTGAAAATGTCGTTGGGAACGACTAGAGACGGTGATTTGCGTTTCTTGTTGCGGTCGAATACAGCGTTTTGGATAGAGGTGCATCCGCATCGAGATGAGGCGTATCGTAGCCTGATTGCTCAAACGGTTGCCGTGCCTTTAAGCGGAGGCGTGGTCACGCTTCCGTGGGATGCTGGTCAAGCCCTGCGTGTGGAACCCTTCCCCAAGCGTGCAGGCATGTTTGACGTGCGTAAGTTGACTTCGGCTAAATCGAAGGATATTTTGGTAAACTTGAGCGATTATGCAGGGAAAAGCATCGTGTTGCGGACTCGTCAAGCTGGCGATTGGCTCAAGCCTTTGGGCATGAAAGGCAAGCGAATGAAGCTTAAAGCCTTTTTTATCGCCCAGCGAATTCCTCAAGAATTGCGTGCTGAATGGCCTGTGATTGCCTGTGGCGATGAAATTTTATGGATACCTGGCATTGGCGTAAGCGAAGCCTTGCGGGTGACGATGAAAGTCCCCCCCACCCACACATGGATGTTGGGCGACACCGAAGAAGTCACGCAATTGCGGACGCTTCGTTTCTTGGAAGACCCCACGACTTCGATCGCAGAACAAGAAGAAGCCGCCCTTGCCACCGATTTAGACGATGTTTTAGAAGACACGGATGAATCCTTAGAAGAAAACTTAGTCGATACGTTAGATGATGATGGCGATGGTTTTGATCCCGTCAACCATATTAAGAGTGTCGAACGTTTAATGCTAGAGCATGAGTTGGATCCCGATGAGATTGAAGTGATTGATCTGGAAGAAGTTTTGGAACTTGACAGCGAAGAAGCAGAAGGGGTTGAATCATGATTACGGAAACCACGCCCTTGAGCTACGAACACGTTTGTAAAAATCTTGAGCTTTATATCGACAAAGCCCAGCTGGATGCCCGCATCCAAGAGCTGGCGATGGCGATAAACGAGCGTTATGCTGGCGTTGAAGAACTCACGATATTGTGCGTGCTAAAAGGCAGTTTCATGTTCGCCAGTGATTTAGTCAAATACCTAAACGTCCCTTGTCAGCTGGAGTTCATTCGCTTGGCGAGTTATGGCGACAGTATGCACAGCAGTGGCGAAGTGAAATCCGTCAACCTGACTTTGCCTAATTTGGCGGACAAGCACGTCTTGGTGTTGGAAGATATTATCGACACGGGTTTGACCTTGTCGTTTTTGATGAATTACTTACGAAACCTGCACCATACCGAATCTTTAGCACTTGCCGTATTGCTGGACAAAGCCGAATGTCGCAAGCCTGAAGCCCAAGACATCATCTGTGATTTTGTGGGCTTTCAAATCGACAATGACTTTGTGGTGGGCTACGGACTCGATTTTGCAGGCTACTTCCGCAACTTGCCTGAAATTTACCGCTATAGTATTTTAAATAATTAACCATACGTTGTCTCTTCGTTGTCGCTACGATTTTTTGTTCAGTTATGTACGTTTATGTACACGCCTTCACAAAAAATCTAGGCTCCTAGAATAGCCTAACGTCTGCTTAATTCTTAAAACACTATCTATATTGGAGTTTAATTTTAATGAAGGGGCATCCTGATTTTACGGTCGCCATGGTGATTCCCACAGGGGTGGGGGCGAGTCAAGGCGGTTATGGGGGTGATGCCACCGTGTGGATGAATCTGCTGGCGTCCGTTTGCGATACGCTGGTGACGCATCCGAATGTGGCGAATGCGGCGGCTTTTCAAGCCTTGCCAAGCAATGCCTTGTATGTGGAAGGTTATGGGCTGGATGCCTTTTTTAAAGGCGATTGGGGTTTGTGTCCTGTGTTGGCTCAACGCCTTGGCGTGATTGTGGATGCTGGGCTTGAAGCAGGGATGAAAACGCTTCATTATAATGTCATCAATGCGGTTCAAGCCACCTATGGCGTGCCGATTATGGCGATCGCCGAAACAACGGAGCCTCTCGATTTAACGTTGTCGCTCACCGAAGCAGGCATTTCTGTTGGGGAATGGTTGAATCCACAAGCGGTTTTAAGTGTGGCGAAAGGCTTGATTGAAACGCATGGCATCACCGCTTTAGCGTTGGTGACTCGCCTAGAAGAACCGCCTGAAAGTGTTTACAAATCAGGCGTGGGGGTGGATCCTATTGGGGGGTTGGAGGCGATTTTGTCGCACACCTTGGTAGAAGCCCTCGGCATACCTGTGGCGAATGCCCCCTGCTTTGATTGGGAAGAGGCTCAACCCCGTCGGGATGAGCTGGTGCATCCCTTTACGGCGTCGGAGTATACGACGGCAAGCTTCTTACCGTGCGTCTTGCGAGGCTTGCATCATGCCCCTAATTTTGTGCCGTTACATCGTCATGATGCCTATATTCATGCCTATGCTAAGCTTTTGACCGTTCACGATTTAAACGCCGTCGTACTACCTTATGATTGCATGGGGGGCGTGCCGTTTTTGTCGGCTCTTGAACGAGGCATCCCTGTGATTGCGGTGAAGTCGAATCAAACGGTTTTGGCGTTGACGGCGGAAGCTCTTTTGGGTCGTGAAGCGGTGGAGCGTCTTGTGGCTCGGGGGCTTTATTTTGAAGCCACGAGCTACGATGAAGCTGTGGGCATTTTGCAACGGTTAAAGCTGGGCTTGGTGGCTCCTGATGCCTTGGGTGTTGCTAGGGTTTGAAGATCTTAAAACCTTTAAACATCTTAAAGCGTGCCACTTTTTTAGGGACAGTTTTTTGTAATTTTTTAATGAGTTCAGGGGTATTTTCTTTTCCAATGTCAACAGAGCTTGCCATAAAAGCGGATACAAAATGAGCCAATTGTGTCGCTCTATCTGCTTTTTTAGGGATCTCCCTTGCGACCACGTCAATTACTTCATCCGTACTCGCTTTAATCGCTTTAGGTTTCCACTTTCCTTCAAGGGGGTTATAACCTATTTTTTCCCAAAGACCTGCCAAACGATCCAAAAAGTCACGTTCTCGCTTAGAACCTGCATCAATACCATCTTGAATGCGGTTTCTCATTCTTGTGACAGGATGAGGCTTGACAACTTCTCCCGCTTTTTTCGGGATGTCCTCAAACTCTACATCAACAGTATCTACCCCTTGTCCTAAGTCTCCCTTTGACTTAGGTGGAGGATCTGGGGGGATGACTTCCACTGGAACGCTTGGGGCATTGATCTTTGCAAGTTGTTCCGATACTGGTTTGAATGTGGCATCGTGAAAGCGTAATAACCACTTTTCTAACCATGTAAACGCTCGCTCTTGTCGATTCATTCCTGCATTAAATGGTTTCTGAACAACGTTTTGTACGACACGAACAATCGCCGAACCTGCATTTTCTTGCTTCGCTTGTACACCATTCCGAACGCTTCTCATACCTGCGTGGATATAAGACTTTACAGGAGGCACGAGTTTTCCAGGAGCTTCAAAAATAGTTTGAGCAACTTCTGCGACCTTTTCTTTGGCTTTTTGGGTAGCGTTGTTATGATTATCAACCCCCTCATTCCAGCTATTTTTCCCCCACTCCGTGGCTTTTTGTACCACGTTTTTTTTGGGGGTGGGGACGACTTCCGGCACCTCGGATGCCACAGGGGTAGGAGGCACCGAAGGGGGACTTGGCGATGAGGCTTCCCCAAACAAAAAGTCAAGGGCTTTTTGACCGAGCATATAAAGCCCTGTAAGTCCTATAAGTCCTCCTCCCAAGGCTCCAATGGTTTTGGTGGGAGAAAGCTGTTTTCCCAATTTTTCACGGACACTTGTTTTCGTGATGCCTTCTTCTTCACTCATTACCGAATCAGGCGAAAAGGCTGATGCCGTTTTCGCTTCTTGGACTTGGCTATACAAGCTGTATTGAGATGAGAAAGAAGACGGCTTCATGTACAATCCCTTAAAAATAGTCTATAGTTAATATAAAACGAAAACATATTTTTTTTGGAACCCTCATCATAGTAAGCTCGTTATTGTAACATTCGGAGGAGGCTCTTTAGTTTTTAGCGTCTTTAGCCGAAGACGACATAGAAGACTCTGCGAAAGCATTTTGTGGCAGGGAGATTGCCACGCTACGCTCGCAATGACGGTGTGTTTTTGAGTTCCGCAGAGATTTCTATAGACGATTGATTAAAAGGAATCTGCCATGAGTCGCTTTCATTCAAAAAAGGTATTTGCTTTTACCGCTGGTTGAATTACTCGTTTCTTTAAGCGTGCTAGGGCTTATTGTCGCCTTTGCCATTCCCAAGATATTACAAGCAACGAATGAAGCCAGCCTGCGGACGTCCTATAAAACGACGGTGGAAACGATTCAAAAAGTCGTTTCCAATGGCATGCTAAACGCCGAGTTTAACGAATTGACGGATTTTGATGTGGCGACCCCAAATAGCGGATTAACAGCTTATTTTGGACGTCAAATTAACGGTACGCCGTGTGAAGACGGCAATACCACAAATCCCAATTGCCAAATGGTATGGGGAGACGGTGCCACCGCACCTACGCCTGTGGCAGGGACTTCGGCTCGGTGGATTTTACCTTCGGGGGCAAGGTTGTGGATCCCTGCGGCGTTGGGGGTAGACTTCTTACTTCGCTTTAGAATCGATGCACGACAAGATGGCGAATCGACCAATGACGCTGGAAGTCTCGATTTACCAGACTTGTTGGAACTCACCTGTAATTTAAACGATGAACGCATCACGTTTTTAGGTCTGCCCTTAAAACCAGGGGAATGCAAGCCCAGCGATGCGAACAATCAAGCGATTTTTGAAGCGATTTATACACGCTAGTGTGAAACGTCGTTGCATTTTTGGGGCATTTATAGGATTATGGCTCTAGCGATCCACAAACCTACAAAGAAAGTCCATGCCATGCCAAAACAACGCCGAGCCTTCATCCTCGTCATCGATGCCCTAGGGGTGGGTGCCATGCCCGATGCCCCCGATTACAACGACAGTCTTACCGCCAACACGCTCGCCAACATTGATGCGAACGTTGAACGCTTAAACTTGCCGACGCTTGAAGCCTTGGGCTTGGGGCATATTCTACCGTTAACGCATGTTAAAGCGGTGGAAAAACCGTTGGCAAGCGTGGGTAAACTCGCTGAACGTTCTAAAGGTAAAGACACGACAACAGGGCATTGGGAAATGGCAGGCATCGTGCTAGAAACGCCGTTTCCGACTTATCCTAATGGTTTTCGGGATGAACTCGTACAAGCCTTTATTCAGCAAACAGGCTGTGTGGATATTTTGGGTAATAAGCCTGCCAGTGGCACGAAGATCTTGGAAGAATTGGGTGAAAAGCACCTTCAAACAGGTTTTCCGATCGTCTACACCAGTGCGGACAGCGTCTGGCAGATTGCCTGCCATGTCGACAAAGTCCCCCTTGAAACGCTTTACAACTGGTGTGAAATCGCTCGTGAGATTTTAAGAGGCGATGATGAATTGTCTCGAGTGATTGCTCGCCCGTTTGAAGGCGAAGTCGGAGCCTTTCGGCGACTCGGTTCCGCTCGGCATGACTATGCGGTGGAACCGCCTCGTGCAGGGAATTACTTGTGTGCGGTAGAAAAAGCGGGCGGTCAAGTGATTGGCATTGGTAAAATTCACGATATTTTTTGTGGCGTGGGCATCACCCATAGCCTGAAAAGTCGAGACAACGCCCACGGTCAAGCCTTGATGCAGGATCTCGTGGAAGGTAAAACGGATCTGTCGGCTTATGCTTTGGGGACGGCGAGCTTTGAAGCGAATGCTCCGCAGTTAATTTTTAACAACTTGGTGGAAACGGATATGAATTATGGGCATCGTCGGGATGTGCTGGGTTACGCTCAGGCGTTAGAAGCCATCGATGTTCAGCTCAAGCCTTTTGTTGAAGCCATGACGGCGGACGACTTACTCGTGATTACAGGCGATCACGGATGCGACCCCACGGCTCCGGGGAGTGATCACACTCGTGAATATGTGCCGTACTTGGCATACAGTCCGAGCCTAGAAGGTGCTGTGCTTGGCACGCTCGATGGCTTTCATCATGTGGGGAAAGTTTGTCTGGATTGGCTGGGGATCCCCCTGCCTTTGCGGGATTAGTGGTTGACAGTATTTTTTGATATTTTATCATTGTATCTGTAGATGTATTTAGAAAATAGTTTATATGGCTTTAAATTTTCAAAATGTCTTGTAGTTTTTTATCGTTTTATGCTTTATCTTGGAGAAGAACCCATGTTTCAAATCAATAGAGGGACTTTGCCCCCTAACTCGCAACGCAACGGTGCGAATATGGCTTTATTCACAAATCTACCAAAAATACATGAGGGTCTCATCGGTGCTTCAAGAAAATTTGGACACTCAATAGATTTGATCATACCTAAAGAACTACAAAAACTTTCCCCTGAAGGACTAGCAGAAACGCTATATAGGATAAGAGATAGGGCTGATGTGATTATTCCTTATAATAAAAAGCCTTTCAGTTTTAGTCTTTTAAAAATACTGGAGTCATGGGGGGTACCTTCTTTAAATCCGAGTGAAGCGATAAGTCGAACGTCCTGCAAGCTGAAAACATTAAAATTATTGGACGATAACAATTTACCTATTCCTAAAACAAGTTTTTTGACCAAAGAAACGGAAAAAACAGGGGCTAATTTGCAAGGTGTGCAAAATGTAATGGATGCCGTAGATTATGTAGGCGGCTTTCCTTGTGTGGTAAAAACATTTCATGGGAGTAAAGGGAATGGTGTATATTTAGTATCTTCTAAAAAAGAATTTGAAAAATTAACTAAAGAACTTGAGTTTAAACAGGAACCCTACTTGATTCAAGAATTTATTGCAGGGGCGGGCGGTAAAGATTTTCGCTATTTCGTGGTGGACGGTGAAGTCGTCACCGCAATGCAACGTCAAGCCAAAGAAGGAGACTTTCGTAGCAACATAGCCCAAGGTGGTACTGGGAATAAACACGGTATTAAGCCTGAGGAAGCATACCTTGCTATCCGAGCCTCTCGATTAAGCGGATTGGTTTTGTCAGGTGTGGATCTTATTCCTACAGAAGGAGGGGTTTTAGAACCTATCTTCATGAAAGACATATTCTTTTGAAGAGGGTACAGCAATGAGATATTTTGACCTGTGTTTCTGCTGAAGACACACTAATTTCGTAGTCTTTACTCAAACGTCTTGACCCATTCAT
>JBILSS010000141.1:0-5451 GCA_044371965.1 Vampirovibrionales bacterium | reverse complement strand
CAGCAAGTTGACGTAAGGCTAAAGGATAAGTCATAAATAAGGGATTCTCCAACTAAACAAACACCCCTTTATTATAGCCTATTTTACCTATCTTTTACTATACCTTGCAGACCCATACCTCTGGCGGATCCTGCCAATGCAAAACCTTGCTACAAACCAGCGTTAATCATACCCATACTTATTAATTCCCTTATGCTCTCTGTGAATGTTTACACTAAAAGAATAAAGAATCGTTTTTAAGAATCGTTGCCAAACAGTAATACTCTGTTACAAGCGTTTTATCTAGCGGAGACGTTACGAGGTAATAACAACGCCATGGTCGTCCCCTTGCCCTGTTCGGACCACAACAACTTCGCCGCCCCTTCATGGGCCTGCATAATCTTACGAATATACGCCAAGCCCAAGCCTGTGCCTGTCGCTTTGGTTGAAAAATACGGCGTAAAAAGCTTTTCCACCTTGTCTTCAGGAATACCAACGCCTTCATCCTTGACTTTGATATACAGATGCGTGTCATCCTTACGACTGGCGAGAGAGACGGTGACTTTTTTACCTGCTTCCGTGGCTTCTAAGGCATTTTTCAGCAGGTTGATGAGCGCTTGACGCATGCGACCTGCATCCACGGAAACGAGCAAGCCCTTTTCATCCAGCGATTCTTTACTGAACTGCATTTCAACGTTTAGAATCACGCCTTTTTCTTCGTATTTGGGGCGATAAAACTCGCAAACATCTTCCACAAAAGTTTGAAGATTCACGCTTTCATACTGCAATTCAAGCGGGCGAGAATACTGGGTGAGTTCACTTAAAATCGTTTCAAGATGAGCCGTGGCATCTTTGATTTGATCGAGGTTCTTATGCAAGGTATCGGGGACATCAGCCGTGGTAGCGAGTTGCCCCAACTGCCCTTGAACAATCTCCGCATACAGAGAAATAAGCCCCAAGGGGTTGCGTATTTCGTGAGCAATCACGCTCGAAAGTTGTCCAATCGCTGCCATGCGTTCTTGTTCCGCCATGCGACGAGACAGTTCCTTTTCACGCTCTAAAGCCAGCGTCAATTCACGGTTACGATTTTCCAAGTTCGACAAGAGCGAAGACACAATCAAGGAAAGCTTATCATCGTGCCGAGCGTCGAAGGGGGCATGTTCCACCGCTCGATGCAAGGGGTCATGCCCGAGCCATTCAGCCAAATATAGAGACAAATTACGCACATCGGCAGGGTTAAAGCTCCAACCGCCTTGATCCATACGAAAGGCTTGCGACGTTTCAGAATTCCAATGGACGACGGCACTCAATTTGTCGCTTAACAACAACATGAATCCCACGGTGGGAGAAATCAAGTTTTCTGAAATGGTGGATTCACATTGATCCAAATTAAAGACGTGCAAGCCCATCATGTTGTAAAGGGGCAAGCTTAGCATGTTGAAGGTGTCGTCCTTGAGGGTGCGAAGAATCACGACGCCGTTGATTTGTTGGTCTCGTACCATGCGGATGAGGGAACCGTAGATGTTTTGGAAGGTGGCTCGTGAAAACAAGCCCGTGTGAGCCGAAAGCTGATTGAGCATTTCATCAAATTTCGGACGAGATGAAAGGTGACATTCATCATCTTCTTCATAGGGGTGAAACACATCAGAAATAGCAGACTCAAGCATGGTCGAAGGCTCCTAGGGAATTGTAGATGGCATAAGAGGTAAAAACAATTGGCTTATTTGTTTAGATACTTCATATTATAGACCTGCTTTTCATTTATGGCTAGGGTATCCATATAATGCTTTAGCCTATCATAAATCAGCTAAAGTTTACCAAACCCTATTATATTACATTTTGTAACAGAGTCTAAAGCTTTGATGCCTATGTGCCGATAGAGGTAAGAAGCCTGATCTCAATTTAAATCTTGAGAAATTTTAAATGCAAGTTGTTTTTCAAGAGAGACCATAAGGAACCCTTACAATGAAACCCTTTTTTTCACAGCAAACCTGTAGCTATGTTCTTGCTATGACGTTTAGCTTGATTGGATTGAACGCCATTCATGCTTACTCCAGCATCCCGCCAAGCCAAGACGGAACAGTGGCAGATGAACAAAGTATAATTGCTCAAATGGCTTATTACGATACGCAGGTGGCACATCAAGCTACGCAAACGGCTAGAAGCCAAGCGAGTACTGCCGCAAGTCAAGCAAACTCAGCAAGGGGTTCCGCTTGTTCTGCAACTACCTTAACAACGGCTCAAAGCCAAGCCCAAACAGCTCAAGCTCGAGCTCAAACGGCTTAAGCTCAAGCTCAAATTGCGGGAACTCAAGCAGCCATCGATTTAGCGAACCAAGTGGCTCAGTGGGCAGCACAAGCACAGCAAAACGCAACCAATGCCTTAAACTCAGCTAGTCAAGCACAATCTTGCGTCGTTAGTTTTGTTCCGCCACAAACAACCCCCTCTACGCCTGGTACGACAGGGACAGGCACTGCAGGAACGACTGGGACAGGCACTACAGGGACGACAGGACCAACGGCTGCAGAACTACAAGCACTTCGTATGGCACCTTTTACCAAACCTGAAAAAGTTAGTTTGGATATGGTAGAGCAAACGACACTTTCGCCTCAACGCCAGCTTAGAGCAAGGGTTCAAAACTGTACTTAAGTTGATACTTTTTCAACATCACGTTAAAGAGAGGGCGTCAATCCCTCTCTTTGGCTTTCGGTGAGCAATTCCTCAATATGCAAGGTATCAATCAAACGAAGCGAACCCAATCGAGCCGCCACGAGTAAGCGACTGTTGCTGGTTAAAAACGCTTGTGGTTCAAAGGTCTCATCATCGACGGCTTCAACATAATCCCACTGAAGTTCTTGCCCCAAGGGATACATCGGTTGCAGTGCCTTCCATGAAAGTTCAAACGCCTTTTGAAGATTCAACGTCGGAGCCGTCGGAGCTTGATTTAAGGTATGAAACGCCACCGCAAGCCCTTGCATGGTTTCAAATAAGGCTAACGCCGTTTGACGCTCTTCAGGCGTTTGAAGATATTGATTGCGTGACGACAACGCCAAGCCGTCGGTATCTCTCACCACAGGATGCACGACTAGCTTAATAGGAAAGGCTTCGCTTTCAATCAAGGCTTTAATCACGGTAACTTGCTGGGCATCTTTTTGTCCAAAAACAGCGAGTTGAGGTTCCACCACGCTAAACAACCGATGCACCACCGTGACCACGCCGTCAAAATGCCCTTTACGACTGGCTCCGCATAAGCGGTTGGCGAGCGATTCTTCGGCGTGATGCGTAATCTTAAGCCCGTCAGGATACATCACTTCAACGGAAGGGGCGAAAATGGCATCCACTTGAGCGTTTTGGCACGCTTCTACATCTGCTTCAAAGGTGCGTGGGTATCGATCTAAATCTTCATTGGCTCCAAATTGTGTGGGGTTGACAAAAATCGATACAATCACAGCGTCCGCATGTTGTTTCGCTTCTTTCACCAACGCCAAATGCCCTGCATGAAGGTTCCCCATGGTGGGGACTAAGGCATTTTTTTTAGATGCTTGGGCGTTTTTCCAATTTTGGAGTTCTTCTAGGGATTTTAAAACAACGGTCATTCTAAGTGTCCTTTTTTTCTTAATTGAAATAATGGCGTTCTTGCTGGATGGTGGTGAGCTTGCCATGCCCTGTCACCACGGTGGTGTCCACATCTAGCACATGCAAGCGTTGGGTAATCGAGCGGTAAATGGCGGATTCGTCGCCTCCCCACAAGTCGGTGCGACCAATGCCTCCGTGAAAGAGCGTGTCGCCTGCTACTAAAATCCCTTGCGATTCCAAGTGAAAACAGCAAGAACCTGGTGTATGACCTGGGGTAACCAGCGTTTGATGCGTCCCTAAGTCGTCTAAATCAAGCGTTTGTCCGTCCTTAATAAAGTCGTCAGGCGGGAGCGTCTTTTCTTGATGGAGGGGGAATCCGAAAAGTTGGCATTGGGTTTCCAGCATATCCCACAAAAAGAGGTCTTTTTTGTGGAGGAAGAGGGGGCATCCTGTGGCTTTTCGCAAGGCTTCGGACGCTAAAAAGTGGTCGAAATGGGCGTGCGTATGGTACACCGCTTTGAGCTTAAGCTTATAAGTGCGTAGCCACTTAAGCAATTCATCGGCATCGCCCCCTGCATCGATGATGACGGCTTCTAGGGTAATGGAGTTGTAGATCAAGGTGCAATTACATTTCAAGGGTCCGACAGGCGTTACCAGCACATGAATGTGGTTGGATTGTGTTTCAAGTGGGGTTAATTTTAGTGCCATGATGCCTGTGTCCTTTCATTTCTCCTCTAGCATAACGGAATTGTAAAAGATTTACAAACAAATAAAGACAAGCGTCGCAAAATATGTTATGCTAGTCTAATCTTGAACTCTGAATGAAGACTTCAAACCTATGAGGAAATACGAACCCTATGCCAAGCGGTCATTTTTTGTTTAAACTTTCCCCCAAGAAAGTCGACTTTGTAGGATTATTCGCCATGGTGTTGGCACTGTTTTGGATCGTCAGCGTCACCCTATTAAATGAAAAACAGTTGTTGAAATCCCAAGCCGATGGTGACCAAATGGTGGTCTTTACAGCACAATGGTGTGCGTCTTGCGTCACACTGGTGCCGAGTATTCAAGGGGTTGCTACTCGTTTAGGCATACCCTTTACCAAGATTGATGTGGACGATACCAAAGCAACGGCTCAAGCTCGTCAATTTGGTTTAACGATTCCTCGTGCAGATTTACCGCAGGCGTATTACATTCAATCAGGCAAGCAAACCTTGGTCTTGAACGGTAAGCAGTATACGCCGAATCAAGGCAAGCAGGCAGATGTGGATGTCACCACACAGTTGAATCGCTTGCGTTAGGTGTTGATCTCCTCTATTTAACAGACGGCATTTTAGAAAATAGACGTGGTTCCGAAGTATTCAAGAAGTACTCTTGACTCTAACAGGAAACGTGTCATGTCTAAACTGCTTACATTTTTTACCTATGCGTCATGGGGGTTCGGCTTTATCGCCGTCGGGGCGACACTTTTTGTCGGTATACTTTATTTATTTGCTCAAAAAATATTGTCTCGATACCTCTTTGATGTCGCATGGATTTTATATCAAAAGCAATACTATAAAACCGCTTTATTTATTTTAGAACAAAACTTTAAAATCACGCCGAACTACCCTTCCCTATTCTACACCATGGGCGTGATTCATCTTGAGTTGGGTCACTTAGAACGTGCGAAAGACTATTTATATATTGCTTTGCTACAAAATAGTGAAGATCTCCTATGCTTACATCATTTGGGAGTCTTAGAATATCAATCGGAACGCTACACATTGGCAATTGATCACTGGATTAATGCCATTCAACATCAGGAAGATCCTGAAGCCGATACCTATTACTATTTGGGACTGGCGTATGATGCCTTAAATGAATCCCAAGCCGCATATGAGATTTTTCAGCAAGGGC
>JBILSS010000024.1:0-18256 GCA_044371965.1 Vampirovibrionales bacterium | reverse complement strand
TATGCTTCCTAACAATAATGCGTAAACCTTTGCATGCTTGAAGAATGGGGTTTTTCTGTTCCTTTTATAGCTGGTGCTTGGGGGTCTTTGTGCCGCCAAAGACTCCCCAAACCCCCAAAGGCGGTTCAAGGGGGGACGGGGAAGGACGTATTGCGTGTCTCCTCCCCTTCGTCCCCCCTTGAAAATCCCCCCTGAAACCCCACCTCGTCGCATCATTCCCATTGCACGACGTCCGCAAAATGTCTCGGAAGCCTCGCATTTAGTGCGTTGACGTCTGTTTTGTGGCATTTCCGCATTTTGGTTAGGAAGCATATTATTTTTTGTAACGTGGGGTTCCAAAAATAAAAACGCTTGTTTTTATGCTTTTAAGAAGGTTTTTAAGCGTTACTTTACAATATTATTCTGGCTAAAAGGAAAAAATTATGACATTATGCCTTACTTCCCTTACATTACGATTCATTCAAGCCCTTCAACTCTTCCCACTGTGGCGGATGATTGCTCTGATTCTCGCCTTTGTCTTTTCACAAAGCATGGCAATCGCTCAAAACGTCGTGATTTACGGCAACGGTAATGTGGTGCAACAAAGCTATACACAAGCCCCTGCGGTGATACAATCCTGCACACGCAACTTGTACGGACGCTGCATTGGTCAGCCTTACGATCAAGCTTACAGCGTCGGATACCCCAACTACGCCGTGCAGAGCCAAGTCCCCGCACCGAATCCCCAGCTTTCACCGCAAGAACAGCATGCCCAATGGTTCAGGCAACAACGTGATTATGAACGAGTCAATCAAATCTACCGTCAAGAGTATGATGCACTAGGCAACCCAAGTTTAAACTCGTCGTATGGCGTTCGTCCTTACCCAAGTTATCCCGATTATGCGTATCGTCAAAAGGTCGAAGAGTTTCAATCCGCAGGCAAGCCCGTGGTGAGCGTTTACAGCACTGTTACCATGATGCCAGCCCCACGCCCAACAGGGTATTATTACATTACTCGTCAGCAGGCGGATCGTTACGATTACTTGTATAAGCTAGGCTTGACGCCTCGTAAACGTCCTGCAAATGCCGTCGTGCGATAGGGGTTTTCTTATAGAAGGCTCTGCGAAAGCGGTTTGTGGGGATGAGATTGCCACGCTACGCTCGCAATGACGGTGTGTTTTTCGAGTTTTGCAGAGCTTTCTATAGTCCTTCCCTAATACCAATTAAACGAAGAAATAGCGTCTGGCGTCTTCGTTATTGCCATTTCATATAAGAATTGGTATTAGGAAAATTGCTTGATCCAAATGCTTTCGATGTTATGCAAAGCCCCCCCCAACGGCGTGACATCCACATTTTGGAGTTCGCTTCGCACCGCCACAAGCACTTTACCTGTAAACAAATAGACCATAGGGCTTTCTTCATACAAAATGCTTTGAATCTCGTCATAATATGGCTTTCGTTTGGCAAAGTCAAACTCGGTCGTCCCCAAATCATAGAGCCTGTCCAACCGTGCTTCAAAGGGATACAAATCATTTGCCTTTGCCGACAAGCTTTCCATGGGTCGCTGGTTGAACAAATGCAAGGCGGCGTTGCTTTTAAACACATTCGCCCCCTGATGCGGTTCCAAATTACTGCCTCCACTTAAGCCCATGACCATGGCTTCCCAACGACCTGTTTTCATGCGATCCACCAGCGTGTTGAACTCCACAGGTTGAAGGCTTAGCTTAATGCCTAGGGCGTTGTAATCGTGTTGCAATTGCACCAACGCCGATTCACGATCGCTGTTGCCTGAATTGGTGACGACGGTAAACGCCACTCGATTACCACGATCGTCATAGAGTTCGTGCTTAGCATTCAAGCGAAAACCGCTGGCTTTAAGGAGCTGTTCGGCTTTTTTTAAATCATACGGAGCCTGCTCTTCCACCGACTTATTAAGGTAGATGCTATTTAGACCCATACTCGTGAGCAAGGGTGTTCCCAGTCCTTTAAGGACATTTTCCACCATTTGCGGACGGTTCACCGCCACATTCAAGGCTTGACGAAACCCCCTGTTCTGAAACCAGTGGAGCAGTTTGGCATCCACAATAGGCACGCCGTTGGGATCTTTTCGGGTGTTGAGGTTAAACGCCATAAACGTGGTGCCATCGGCAGGCCCAAGATCGATAAGCTTGAATTTCGGGGATTTGAGGCGTTGAAGGCGTCCCAAGTTTTGTGGCGTGCCTGAATGCGTATGCAACGCCCCTTGCTCAAACAGGAGCTGAATATAGCTCATATCTTTGGCAAAGGTAATGACTTCACGTTCCAAATAGGGCAGGCGTTCCGCCTTTTGATTTACCACAAAATAATGCGGATTTCGCTTAAAAATAATGCGTTCTTTGGATTGGTACTTGTCCAAAACCCACGGACCACAAGACACAAAGCGTTCAGGATGCTGTTCCGCTTCTTGCGTTGACCACGCAGCACCAAAGGCATCTTCACCACCCTTTTTCAGGATCGGTTCAAAAATATGCTTAGGTGCAATCGCCTGCCCCAAGTTTAGCAATAACGGCGAATACGGACGCTTGGTCGCCACTTCCACCGTCCACGCATCGATTTTTCGCATGGTAGGGAAGTCACCGTCCACCAGCAAAATATCTCGAGTGCTGGGGTTTCCTAAGCCTTTTTGGATGATGACATTCCACGTAAACAGCAAGTCATCCACCGTTAGCGGATGCCCGTCGCTCCATTTTAAGCCCTTGCGAAACGTGAGTCGGATGTGCTTTTTATCAGGTAAAATACTGTAAGATTTCGCCACCCACGGCATGATTTGCCCTGTGTAATTATTGCTCTGCACGGCTTGGCAAGTTAACATGCTGGAAATGGCCGAAGACGTGCCGTCAAAGCTTGCCCATGGATTCAGCGTTTTAGGACCTTCGCCTAAGGCGGCTTGAAAGAGGGTGCCTCCGAACTGCCCTATGGGGTAGGGCGATTCGATGAGTTCAACGCCGTCTAGGGTGACATTTTTATAAAAGTAGGGTTTGCTTGGCTGGTAGGTGCTAATTGGGTTCAAGGCTTCTGTGGAAACGGCTGTGGCGTGAGGCGTTTGAAACTTGGAAAATCCGTATAGGCAGAGTCCCCCTGCCACAAGGGCAATGAGTCCAAAACGTTGTAAAAACGGAAGCATCCAAGTATTCATGTAGCACCTAACGAATTGACGTCATCCTGAGCGGAGCGAAGGATCTGCTGAAACCCTGCTATCTCCTGCTTAGGGGATCCTTCGTTGCACTCAGGATGACGTTCGTATTTTAATCATTGTATCATTTTTTATCAAAAGCGTCCCACCTAGCACAAAAGAAATGGGTTCTTGCCTTTATGCTGATATAGGACAGAAGAACAGACAAACAATCACATTAGGCAAGCATCGCAAACACAGGGGAGTTTATTCAATGGGATTTAGCATAAATAATCCATTCAATTCACTGCTTTTACCTGCGAATCAACCACCAAAGAGTCCACAAACGGCTAAAATCGACCAGCTTATTAAGGGGCAGAATGATTATCGTAGTGAACAGGATGTAAGCCTTCTTATTGCACCCAATGGTCAGGTCATGCCTAGAGTACTAATCGGTTAATTTATTCAGAAGAACATACCTCTATAAAAAATCAGAAAGAAGGACATTCAAACATGCCAGAGTACGGAAATTATTATAGACCCACACCACAACAGGTGTTACAGAAGGGACAGATTGTTTGGAGTGGCGAGCATCCACTAAATAAGGAATTACAAAACCCTGCAACTGCGGCATTGGCGGGTGTTGCTTCTGGTGCCGTAATTTGGACAGGTGCAGAAGTGGCTAGTCAGCTAGCAGGCGAGGCCATTTTTAAAGACGGAGAAAAAGTAGGTTCGTTTACTAAAGCCGCTAAAGACAATCTATTTGAAGCTGGCATTAAAACAAAGGCGAGTACTTTGTTTAATACAGGTGATGCACAAGGATTGTTCGGCAAAGCGGATGCTGTATTGAGGAATTCGGGCGAATTAGCTAAAACAACAGGCACAGCTTTCCGTAATTTTGGAGAAGAATTGTGGAAGTCCCCCACAAACACAGGCAAATGGATGGCAGCTACCGTCGCTGCAGGAGCTTTGTTTTCTGGTGGACTTAATGCTTACCACGCCCACCGAGATAACCAAAATCTAGTGTCTGGCTTGAAGGCTGAAAAGGCGTTTCCTCAGGACAATCACCAAAAACTAGCATTCACTTCAGGGGGTAAAAAGTTTGTAGCACAGAGAGCCGAACCAGGTCAATTGACTCCTGAAAATTCCGTGGATATTCGCACAGCGATGGAAAATGAATACTTCTAACGTCGTGGTTTAAGGAAATTTAATAGGGTTTTTTATATGCCTCTATCTCATGCCGTCTTCCCGCAGAAGACGGTTTTTTTTGTCGATTTATGCCTAAGCTAAGACGTTTAAACGACCGCCTTGTTTGGGTGACGCCTGCCCAAACGTCGAAACTTCTTTGACGACAATGGGATTGCCCTTGGCGTCTGTTTCAACATCTTCGGCGAATTCAATGGCGTATTGCGTGATTTTATCAGGAGAATCCTTCACCACTTTTGTCCATTCATCCACACCCACATAATTAAGAAACTCGGAGAGCTCTTCGTCAGTCGCACGCAAGCCTAATCGCACATCCGCATCCGCATTACCCCCCACTTGATTCGGAGCCTTCAAGGGGTAAACAAAGGAAGCGTCCTGCCCAAAAACGCCATTACGAGTGGCTTTTCGAGTATCGACATATTTGTTAATGGTTTTACCCACGTCTGATTCTGGCATAATATAGGCTAAATTATTGGAGCTTTCAATCACGTTAGAATTTAAACTCAACTGACCGTAAGCATCTTTACTAGGTTTGTGTTCCGCCAAGTGAGCTTCAACATCATTCGCCTTGCCAATATACAACTCAAAAACCCCGCTTCGTTGCAAAGAAGGCGATGTATTGTGAACAGAAGGAAGGGGCGAAAACATGAGCAGAAAACCTATTCGTTAAAAAAGCCAGCGAGGCTTTGTTGAAGCAATTCAAAAAATTATAAGCTAAAGCGTTTATCTATTTCTGAAAACACATGAGTTTAATATAGTCTAGTATCTTACTTGACTTACTATACAAGGTCAAGCTTTTTAGAAAAAGAAGCGTCCTTATTGTAACGAAATATTAAGCCCCCTTCCTAAAACGGGCAAGGTTTCGATACTAACTTCATCGAAAGATACCTTAAAAGACAAGTAAAATCAACGAAAGAAGCGAGACCCCAGCATGGTTGCCAATAGTACATCTTCCATTAACTCCAGTCGTCACAGAATCTTAGGCAGTGGTAGTTTACTTGCCAAAACGAGCCTTGCTGAATCCAACCAAGCTGTACTAGGTGCCAGCGACTGCGAAGGTCTGCCCCCACAGAATCGTGAAAAACAAGATTCCCAAGAACAAGCTGAAACGCTTTTTATTGAAGACATTGTTGAAGTGTCTGCCTTGTCCGCAGAAGCCTTAAGCCAAGTGGCAACTCCTACAGAAACAGCCATTTTAGAACCGTCTTCTATTTTGAAGCAGGCGTACCGTGTCCATACACCACTTAAGCCTCATGTCGTAGAGCTTGACAATAGTCTTGCCCAAAGCAATTGGTCTGTGTATAACGCCAAATTATTATTGTGAGATCAAGAGTTAACCCACCGTTAGGCTATTCTAACCCACGTTCGGTTGCGTCATGCTTTCGACAGACAATATCTCGTTTAAGCGAGCTTCATCAATCTTGATGCCAAACTTGTCGGTAATATCCAGTTCCAATGCCACTTCACGGACGGTTTTGCCTTCACCCAAAACTTTTTTCGCAATTTTAGCCGCATTCGCATAACCAATAAATGGATTCAACGCCGTTAACAAAATGGTCGAGTAATTCATGCGATGTTCGATGAACTCTAGGTTCGGTTCAATGCCCGCAATGCAACGTTCGGCATATTCACGCAAACCGTTGGTCAACCAGCGTTGAGATTCCGTAACTTTCGTTAGAATCATGGGCATCATCACATTCAATTGCCATTGACCGTTTTGACAACAGAGCGAAATCGTTAAATCGTTGCCTTGCACCGCATAAGACAGTTGATTCATCAATTCAGGCAAAACAGGATTGACTTTACCTGGCATAATGGAAGATCCCGGTTGCAAGCTGGGGATGAGAATCTCGCCGATCGCCGTTTTAGGGCCTGATGAATACAATTTAATATCTTGCGTGATTTTCTCTAGCTCAATCGCCACCGATCGCATGGCGGCGGAATAGTCGCTAAAATGCCCAAAGCTCGAGGTTAACTGGAAGTAGTCTTTCGCTTGCTTGAGAGGCATCCCTGTATATTCGGTGAGATACTTCACCACACGAGGGCGATATTCCTTGTGAGAGTTCAATCCTGTTCCTAGAGCAGAGGCTCCTAAGCCTAAGTAATGCAAGTTTTCAGCAGCGGCTTCGACTTTCAAGCGAGCATCTGTTAAGGCGTTGCCATAGGCACCAAATTGTTGACCCAACGTCAAAGGCACGGCGTCTTGCATGTGGGTGCGTCCGCAAATCAGGACGTCTTTAAACTCAACCGCTTTTTTCTGGAAGGTCTCTTCCAAAAGCTTGATGCTAGCAACCAAAGCAGGATGCTTCTTCAAAAACGTCAACCGCAAGACGGTCGGCGTGACATCGTTGGTGCTTTGCCCAAAATTGGGGTGATCGTTGGGGTGAACAGGGGTATACGTCCCTTTTTCACCGCCGAGCAATTCGTTGGCACGATTCGACAAAATCTCGTTGCAATTCATGTGATTGCTGGTGCCTGTTCCACCTTGGTACACATCGACGATGAATTGGTCGTTATAGCGACCGTCTGCCATCTCGTCGCAGGCTTGAATAAGGGCATCGCCGATTTTATCGTTCAGTTCGGCGTTGGTGGGATCCAACAAGCCGAGTTCTTTGTTGACTTGTGCGGCGGCTTTTTTTATTTGGCTAAACGCCCAAATGGCTTCGGGGTATTGTTGAGGGGGCGTAATGCCTGAAATCGGGAAGTTTTCGGAGCCTCGTAGGGCTTGAATGCCGTAGTAGGCGTTGGCAGGCACGTTCCGTTCGCCTAGGGAATCGCTTTCTACTCTAAACTCTTGTTCCAGTACAGATGTGGTCATGTTGCAGGCTCCTCTCAATAGTTAAACTCCCCTCTATGCTACCTTAAAGGCTCATTCTAGGCAAGTGTGAGTTGATTTAAAAAATGGCGGATTCAAGTAACAAGTGACGCAGGGGGTGGTGCTTTACCTGCCCAACTTGCCTAATGTTAAGAAAGGTAGTCTTGAGTTACTTGTTAGAGCTTTCATTTTATGTTATTTTAATTAGAAAATAAAAGGAGTTTCCCAAGCCAATGAGTCAAGACAATTTTGAGATATTAGCCAACCTTCGACAAACAAACAATCCCCCTGAAGAACTAGGAACACATAAAAAATGCCCTTTTTGTTTTGAAGAAATTTTAGCAGATGCCATTAAATGCAAACACTGCGGTGAATTTTTAGACACCACCTTCAAAAGAGAACTCCAAAGGGGAAAGACTCAATATTCAAGAGTCTTTCCCCTTTGGAATATTTTTTGTTTAATAATAACTTTAGCTTTGGGAGTAAGTTGGTCTATTATTATTGGAGTTATTGTAGGACTTATTGAGCTTAAAACTGGTTTTGCTTTTTATTCTTTGATGCTTTTGTTCGTAATTCCTATTGGATCTATTTTAACAGGCTTTATAGCTTCTGGAGGTTATTATTTAGGATCTAAGGTATTGCATCAGAAACCTGCTGGTGGAATTTTAATAAACTTGGTAATTATACCAGTTACAACATTTTTAGTAATTCATTATATACAATATTTTATGCTAGAAATAGATAGTGTAAGAATCAAAGACTTTGTTACATTTTGGCAATATCTTGATTGGGACATAAAACATACATCAATTTCTTTTAGAAGAATACATTCTGCACCTTTAGAACTAGGGAGTTTTTGGGGATATGTATTTGTTTTATTACAACTTATAGGCTTTTCCTTTGGGGGATTACCTGCCTTTGCAAGATCTTTGGCAAAAAGTGGATAGCGATTTACCTGTACGTAACACACTTTCTGTTACAGAGATTATTTTTGTGAGTATTTTTGGTCTGTTCTATTCTGTCTTATGGGTACGTTTTTCCCGAATGGAAATAATTGAAAAATTATATGCCCCTAGAAACAAAAAAATTGTTGATTATTACCTTTTTTTCTATTGCGTTTTTATAATCGTTCATTTTACCTGCTTCTAAATAAAGTGTTTTAGCCATTTCTAGATCACGAAAAGCACCTGCTTTATCATAGAAATATTGAGCTTTCAAAAGGCCTCTATTCATGTAAAAAGAAGCAACTTTCGGGTCAAGCAGGATTGCTTTATTATAATCATTCAAAGCTTGGTCTTTTTGCTTAAGATATAGAAAAGAATTCCCTCGATTGTTATAAGCGATGGCATATTCTGGATTTAGTTGGATGGCTGTATTATAATCACTTAAGGCTCCATAAAAGTCTTTTTTCTCTGCTTTAAGAACGCCCCGATTGTTGTAAGAAGCCTCTTCACTAGAGTCAAGTTGAATTGCTTTATTGAAATCATTCAAGGCTTCTTGTGTTTTACCCTGTTCTGCTTTAAGAACGCCCCGATTGATGTAAGAAGCCTCTTCATTAGAGTCAAGTTGAATTGCTTTATTGTAATCATTCAAAGCCTCTTGTGTTTTACCTTGTTTTGCTTTAAGAACGCCCCGATTGATGTAAGAAGCCTCTTCATTAGAGTCAAGTTGAATTGCTTTATTGTAATCATTCAAAGCCTCTTGTGTTTTACCTTGTTTTGCTTTAAGAGCGCCCCGATTGTGGTAAGAGGTATTTTCATTAGGATCAAGTTGAATCGCTTTATTGTAATCGTTCAAGGCTTCTTGTGTTTTACCTTGTTCTGCTTTAAGAACACCCTGACTACTATAGGTTTCTTGGATTAATTTTGAGTGATACTGTTCTGCTTTTTGAAAATCAGACAATGCACCTTTTTTGTCACCTGATTGTTGCCTAAGCAATGCTCTAAGTGAATATGCTTCGCCATTCTCAGGGTCTAGATTCAATGTCTTATTGAAATCAGACAAGGCTCCTTGCTTATCATTGAGACCAGCCCTTCCAAGTCCTCGTAAACAAAAAGCCACTGAAGAACGAGGGTTTTCTGCAATAATATCATTACAGTATTGGATGACTTGTGTGTAGTTATTTTGTTTAAAAGCATCAGATATTAATTTGATGCCTGTTTCTTCACTTAAGGCAAAGGCACTTGATGAAAAAATTCCACAAGTCAGTGAAAATAATAAAAGTAAGCGTACCATATTAAACATAACTAAAACTCCTAGATTCTGTATCCTCATTATAGATAAAACATTAAAAAAGATCTAGGGGATTCGCCTCATCAAAAGCTTCCCTAAAGGCTCATTCTAGGCAAGTGTAAGCTTTCTAATTCCAATTCTTAGATTAAATAGCGACAACAAAGAGATGCTTTTTTAAAATACTCTAACTAAAAAGTGGGGCGATCGAGGGGAATCGAACCCCCGTATGCCTGGACCACAACCAGGTGCCTTAACCGCTTGGCGACGACCGCCACAATCTAGTAATCAATGACTTTAATGTAAGCAAAACATAGCCCTAAGTCAAATGCTTTTTTGAAAAGACTTTTCATAAGAAGGTTGGAAGCCGTCCACATAGCGAACACTGGGGTTGGCATGATGCACCAGTCGCCACAAGCTGTTTTTTTCTGGCGTGCGTAAATCTGCCCCATTATGCACCAAAACCGCATGATTCGGCACGGCCACGGCTTCCGCATGATGCTTAGCATTTAACGCCAATAACGACAACATCCCCCTGTCGACGCCTCCATCCCCCAGCGTAATAAGGGCATCGAGCTGTTGTGAAAAGCCTTTGATTCCTAGGCTTTCCGCTAGATCAATGAAGCCGTCGTACAAGTACGACAAGCTCTTGCCTTTGTCGAGTAAACCATTGATGAGAATGTAAGAACGGGGGCTGTCTGATTTTTGCCGAGCCATCGGCGATTCCATGTGCTTGGTCTGTGTGGCAGCCCGTAAAGCGATCCCTGTGTTGAGATAGGCGGTAAAGGCGTGCAAGGCTTCTTTCTTTAAGAAGGCAACGAGCGTCGCAAGGGCATCAACAGAACTATTTTTAGCGGTACTTCTTAGATTATAAGGAATGAGGGCTTCTAAATCAGCGACGCTATGTTCAGGCGTCCATTGGCTTAGGGCGTCTTGCCATAAATAGGAGGCATCCGCTTGCCACGGGCTAGATCCCATGCTCTGCACAAGCGGTTTGGGGTCGCCCTGCCCAAAAAAGGCAACGACCAAATGTTCCACAAAGGGCTTATTTTCGCCACTAGATTCATCATAAATCATCACTTTAACAGGCAGGTGAAAGCCGTGCGTGACCTCTAGTTGAGCTTGATCTCGCATGACCTTAATCAGCCGTTCAAAGCCGTAAGAAGGGGTTTTGTCTGCGTCTTCTTGTGCAAAGGCTTCCACGGCTAAAACATCTAAAGAGACAATGTGCCTAAGCCCACGGGCTAAATCGTTCAACACCACACGATAATGACGCAATAAATCTTCACGCACCCTTCCGCTTAAGGGCAGGCGTTCACTGTCTAAACCATCATGCGTATAGTCTTTGAGTAAAGCCGATTCATAGGCTTGAAATAGCATGGCGTCTTGTTTTGGGGCGTCTTGCAAGTCGAGCATAAAATCCCCCCAGCTAAGGGCATTATGCGTGTTGTAATAGGCGATTTGTCCGTTATTGCAGAGCAGAGCATCAGGGGCGTGCAGGGTAAAAATAGCGTCGCCCAGCTCAGTGAGCCAATTCATAGCAACTTCGAGGGTGCGTCCTGTGCTGAAGACGTTCAATTGCTCATCAGGGGAAAGCGGTGTGTCATATGGGATCTGCGTTTGCTGGATGCCCAAAAACTCGACGGCTCCCTTGTTCAGGCGAACGACATCCGCCTCTTTGTGGGTCAAGGTTTCGTCAATATCGGTGGCTAACAGCACTTTGGCGTGCTTGAGCTTATGGGTTAATCGTTCAAAGGGGGGCATCACATTAAATCACATTACAATTAAATAAGGGATGCCTTTAATCTAGCACAAAGTGTTGTAAAATAAAGCTAGAAAAAAAAAGATGTTTTAGATACAATGTTAAAGTCATCGTGTGTTATTCCTAAGTGCAGGAGCTTTATCCGTGTCAAACACCACTTTACAGCATTTGTCAGACGCTGTTCGTAATATCCCCGACTATCCTAAACCTGGTATTCTCTTTAAAGATGTCACCCCTCTAATGAAAGATCCTGTCTTATTCTCTCAAGTCTTGGATCAACTAGTGGAACGCTTAAAACCTTATGATGCCGACTATATTTTAGGCGTTGAAGCCCGAGGCTTCATTTTCGGAGCCGCCCTCGCCGACAGACTCAAAATCGGCTTCATTCCCATTCGCAAAAAAGGCAAATTGCCTGCCAAAACCCATGCCTATTCGTATGCCTTAGAATATGGCATAGACACTATTGAGATCCATCAAGACGCGATTGAAGCTCATCATCGTGTGATTATTTTGGACGATCTGCTCGCCACAGGTGGAACAGCGGCTGCCACGGCAGAGTTGGTCAAGCAAATTGGTGCGGAGTTGGTGGCATATGGATTCGTCATTGAACTCGACTTCTTAAATGGACGTGAATTGCTCGGTGATGTGCCGATTGAATCGTTACTGCACTATTAGAAACGACGAAAGCATCAATAAACCAAAAGGAATGAGTCGCCATGATGAATACTTTTAATGAGCAAGATGAATCCCTTAACGTTTTTGGGAAACCTTTGGTCGCCTGTTGTATGGATCCCATTACAGGGTTTTGGCGAGACGGCTATTGCCAAACAGGGCCTTCAGATACTGGGGTGCATACGGTTTGTATCATCGTGACGGATGAGTTCTTGGCGTATTCCAAAGAAGTGGGCAATGATTTAAGCACGCCCATGCCTGAATACGGCTTTCATGGACTGAAGCATGGCGATGCGTGGTGCTTGTGTGCCAGTCGCTGGGTGGATGCGTATCATCACGGCAAGGCACCTCGCGTGAAGTTAGATGCCACGCATCAAAAAATGCTCGATTTTGTGGATCTTGCCGTTTTGCAAGAGTTTTCGCTGTAGGAAACTCTGCAAAAGCCTTGTTCTTTCTCCTTGAGGAGCGAGGCTCACGAGAGGGGGGGGCTCAAACCCTTGTTTAATTGGTATGAGTTCACTCCGACTCTAACGGGAACTTTTTTTCTTATAACCTGTTTTAGCTGATACAACCTGAGCTTCCTCAATCAAACGTTCTAACGTCGCTTGGAAATTCAAAAAGGCTTTTTTAATTGCGGATGTTTTAAATTGGTTCTTAGAAATGTAGCTGTTTACTTCTTCCAAAACCTTATTTAAGCCATCTCTTAGCCTTCTCTCGCTTGGAGCTTGAAGGGCGGCTTTTTTTTATCACGAAGATTCCTTAAAATGTTTTCTGTACTACCATCTCTTTGAGTAGAGTTTGTAACAGGTTTATTAGAGAGAGAGGGAAACATAAGGTAGGAAGGGGCAGAAATACGCATATTTATAGTCCTTAAATGAATAGAGATAACAAAAGAGAAAAACATTGTGAGAAATGCTTACACAAAATAATACACGTTGAATCTTTCAAGTCAAGCCGTAAACTCCACCACACAAGGGATACGCTTGCCCAAAGAGCGGTTAAGTCCTTATAATAGCAGTAAATAAGGATACCCCTCCATGACAGACCTTCACCACGCCGTGTGGGACGACCCCACCCAAAACAACCTCATCACCCCTGAATCGCCGCAAGCACTGGCTCGGCAAGGGCATGTGCGTGAATCGGGATTGTGGGTGCCAAGCATTCCGCAAGACGTCATGAAGAACGAGCAACAACGGCTCTTTCGCTTGCTCGGTGGCGTGGATACCTATCAGTACAAAGGGCGAGTTTCCAAGCTCTTGGGCATGATGTTGGAAGCGTCGCTACCCAAAGTGAAAATCGGCGATCTTTGCTTTGTCGAAACCATGGATGGCACCATGAAAGCCGCTGAAGTCGTCGCCTTTCGTGGGGACAAGGCTCAATTGATTTTGCTCTATAGTGCCGAAGGTATTTTTCAAGGGTCGTGGGTGTTTTCAACAGGCGAAACCACGCAGATCCCTGTGGGTAATTTCTTGCTCGGTAGGCTGGTTTCGCCGCTGGGCGAACCCATGGACGGTCGACCGCTCGACACCAAAGGTGCCAGTTTTGTGAACATTCAAGCTCCCCCTCCTGATCCACTGGATCGCCCGATTATCGATCAAAAGTTTGAAACAGGTGTGCGTGCCATTGACAGCTTGTTGACGATGGGTAACGGTCAACGCATGGGCTTGTTTGCAGGTTCAGGCGTCGGGAAATCAACGCTCTTGGGCATGATCGCTCGGGAATCGGAAGCGGATGTCAACGTCATGGCACTCATTGGCGAGCGGGGGCGTGAAGTCAAGGAGTTCATGGAAGAATCCCTAGGCGAAAAAGGGATGAAACGCTCCGTTTTGGTGTGTGCGACAGGCGATCAACCGCCCTTATTACGGATGAAAGCCTTACAATCCGCCACCGCCGTTGCCGAATACTTCCGTGGGCAGGGCAAGAAAGTCTTTTTGATGACCGACACCGTCACCCGATGTGCGATGTCGGGGAGGGAAGTGGGCTTGTCGATTGGGGAGCCTCCCACGATGAAGGGGTATCCGCCGTCGATTTTTTCGTGGTTGCAGGTGGTTTTGGAACGAGCAGGTCGTACGAAGCAGGGGAGCATCACGGCGTTGTATACAACCTTGATGGAAGGCGACGATATTAACGATCCTGTGGTGGATACGGTGCGAGGCATTGTGGATGGTCACGTTTTCTTGTCTCGTAAGGTGGCGGCACAGAACCACTATCCTGCGATTGATGTCTTGGGCAGTGTCAGCCGAGTGTTTACGGCGGTTTGTGATGAGGAGCATATGCTGGCGGCGGGTCGTATGCGTGAGCTAATGGCGATTTACAAGGATGCCAAGGATCTCATTGATATTGGGGCGTACGAGCATGGGTCGAGTCCGAAGATTGATATGGCGATTCAGATGATGCCTGACATCAACAAGTTTTTGCGTCAACGTATTACGGAGCCGATGCGTATGGAACAAACGCTGGTGATTTTGAAAGACCTTATGCGTAACGTCGATTTATAGATTTCTCGGCGAGCTTGGGGTATACTAGACTTGGTATGTCACGTTAAGTGAAAGGATATTTTTATGAAGTTCACCTTCAAAAACTTAGGCAAGCTCGACGAAGCAGAGATTGAAGTCAAAGATTTGACGATTGTTTGCGGTGAAAACAATACGGGCAAAACGTACTTGCTTTATGCCATTTATGGTTTTTGGGCTTATTTACTAAGATCTAACATTCCACTTTTATCTGATGACGTTAAAACGATTTTGAATACACAAAAAGAAATAGAGTTGGAAATAGGAGATGCTTTTTCTATAGAAAAGATAAATGCATTCTTAGGGCAAGCTGCCAAAGACTATGCTTCAAAACAAATTTATAGAGATTTTGTAGCAAAACCTAAGTTTTTTGAAAAACTCGAAATGGATTTAGAACTCTCTTATATTGACTACTCACAAGTCCTTAAATCTTTAAAACGAGAGTTTCATTCTTTAGAAATTAAGGTGGGGCATCTTGAAGGTTCTGTTAACTTAAACTTTGTAATCAAGGATAGTATTTTGTTTATTAAACACGACAATTCTAACCTAGATTCTTCGCATATTTTCAGTATTTTAAATATGGTAATTAAAGAAAACATTTTTCAAATCTTTTCCGTAAACAACTTTTTTTCTACAAGTGAAAGAACAGGGATTGTTATCTTTAAAGATGAGTTAGATTTTCAACGAAGAAGGCTTTTAGATGTTGCCAGTACAGCTAAAGAATTAGATAGTATGGAGATTTTTCATCGTGCTTTTATCAATTACAAGGATACGTATTCTAAACCCATTAAAGATGAAGCGGAGTTTATTCGCAATCTTCTTGCTTATGCAAAACTAAAAAGGTCAAAGGGGGTTAAAGAATCTGAACAAAGCCTCTTAAATATGAAGCAATTAGAAGATATTATTGGTGGGGTTTTAGAATTAAGTAGTGATGGTACTATTTATTTCAAACCTAACAAGAATAAGTCCCTTAGACTTACCATGGATCACGTATCTTCTTCAATACGTTCTATTTTAAGTTTGTATTTCTATATTCGGGATCAAGGGCATAAAGAAAATCAATTCTTGATGATTGACGAGCCTGAAATGAATCTGCACCCCAAAAACCAAAGAGCTATGGCTCGGTTTTTGGCATCGTTGGTGAATCAAGGGATTAAGGTTATGGTATCCACCCATAGTGACTACTTGGTGAGAGAATTAAATCATTTAACCGCTTTGTATAAGTTTAAAGACCAAGATTCAGTAAAGGCGTATCTTGCCAGTGAAGACAACCCCTATTCTGAAGAAGTACTTATAAGCAATGAAAAAGTAGGACTTTACTTTACGAAAGCCACAGGTAAAAAGGTTAAATTACATAAAGCTCCTATTAGCGAATATGGCACGTTTACGGTGGCTTCTTTTGACAATGAAATAGAATCACAACAACAAGCAGAATTTGATATATTAGAGGCAATTCATGGCGACAAAGATTGATTTAAATAAATTGAACGAGATTTCTAAAATTGTTCATTGCAGAACGAAGGACTTTATTTTTACTGAATATCAGAATAAAGACAAGCCAGAATGTTTCCAAAAAATTACTATTAAAAAATGTACTTCTGCTCAAGATGTTCTATTTTTAGAAACGGACAAAGAGGGTTCATCTGTCCAAATTAACGGTATCTTAAAAAAAGACCTTAAAGAACAAGCTGATTTTGTCATTCTTGTTCAAGAGGAAGAAACACTCTATGCCTATATCGTGGATTGTAAATCAAACTTCAGTTCAAAGAAGGTACCTAAGGCTATAAATCAAATAGAAGATTCGGTTCGTCTAATTAAGTTTTTATTACTGGAAACACTTAATCATCAAACAGATCTTTTGGATTTGAGACACTTCAAACCTAAAGGTTTAATTTTACATATAGGATTAAGTAAATCTTTTAGTAAAACAGATTTTGGTCAAAATAGAAGCCGTAATGGTTTTGACTTAAACAAAAACGGTCAATACCCAATAACAGTAAAACAAGTGGGTTTAAACTCCACCCACACCTTCGATGACTTCTTAAGCTACTTCAAAACCGCCTAGAAAGCTCCTCCCTATGACACCTGAACATGACGACGAACTGCCTATCGGCATCACGACACCAACGCTCCCTGCGGAGCAGGAGTCGCTCCACGAGCAAGAAGCTCAAATTCGACAAGAGCGTGAAACCCTACGAGACATCATCTCGGGGCGGGTGCGTGAACATATCTACAAAAAACAACCCCGATTCGTCCTGCGGCAATACCTCAACACCGTTCATTTCGCCGACATCGCCGATGCCCTTGAAGATGAACTCACCCCCACCGAAGCTCTCGTTTGCCTCGATGCCATTGCCCCTGCCCTAGCGGCGAAAATCCTCACGTCGCTGGAACCTGAAACGCAACAACGTTTCATTCTTGCCATTCCCGCAGTGAGACTGCACCGCATTATTCGAGCCATGCCCGCCGATGATGCCGTCGATTTATTGCAAGAACTCACGCTTGAAGAAGCGGGGCGTGTTTTGGGGGAACTCCCTCAAGATGCCGATACCCAGTCCTTACACGAGCTTTTGAAGCAATCGCCCGACACCGCTGTGGGGATTATGTCCACCCACTATGTGAGCTTGGCTGAAAATGCCACCGTCGGCGATGCCTTGTTGCTTCTGCAAAATGCGGATGAGCATGATTTTGTGTACTATCTTTATTTGACGGATGAAGACCACGTGCTACGAGGCGTCTTGAGCATTAAAAGTCTGTTGTTGGCTTACAAAACGCCTGAACGCCTGCTCAAAGACCTCGCCTTGGTGGACGATGTCAAGCACGTCCATGAAGCCTTTGACCAAGAGTTGGTCGCCAATATCTTCCGTAAATACTACAACTTGCTCGCCATGCCTGTCGTGGATGATGACGATCACCTGCTCGGCATTATCACCTTGGACGACATCATCGACGTTATCGACGAAGAATCGCAAGAAGATTTGTACCGCACCTCAGGGATCCGCATTGACGAAGAAGTCGATGAGCAGGACTTGCTCAAGGGCAAGCCCATTTACGCCTTTCGAGCCAGAATCCCGTGGCTTTCCGTCACGTTGATCGGGCAGTTGTGCGTAGCGAGCATTATTGGATACTTCCACAACACGGTGTCTGCTTCGGTGGCGGCGGTGTCATTTTTGCCATTGCTTTGCGGATTGGCTGGCAATGTCGGCACGCAAAGCGACACCATCAGCGTTCGAGGCATCGCACTCGAACTGATTGATGCGAAGAACATCCGCCAGCAAGCGGTGCGTGAAATCCGTGTGGCGTTGATGATTGGGGGCTTGTTTGCTCTGGTCTTGGGGGGAGCCTCCTTCTTAATGTATGGTCATGTGTTTTTGAGTTTGATTTTGATGGGCTATGTGCTGTTGAGCAATTGTATTTCGGCGTTGATGGGCGTCTTGATTCCTTATGTGATCAAGTTTGGCTTTAAGCAGGATCCTGCAGGCGTCGGCGGGCCCTTCATCACCACGATCATGGATCTGTCGATGTATACGAGCTTTTTGCTTTTGCTCACCTGGCTTGGCGACAAAATTATTTGATTGTACCCTTTAAGATCTTATCGTATAGTAATACCATTTAAACGATTAAATAGCGTCTGGCGTCTTCGTTGTCGCTACGATTCTCGATGTGCTTATGGTCGTCTCTGTACAATCACCCATCTGCGAGTCTAGGCTCCTAGAATAGCCTACTGTACAGAAAACTCTAAACTTGGCTATAAAAAGGTGTTTATTGCTGAATCAAAGCTAGGTATGGTGTTGGTGATGGACAATGCGAGCTTTCTATAGAAAGCTCTGCGAAAGTCCCATTCGGCGAATCTTCTGTGTCAAAACAAGCCGTTTTTTCGTTGTGTACGTCTATGTACACGCCTCAAAAGCCGTTTGTTTTTCCTTGAA
>JBILSS010000140.1:0-5539 GCA_044371965.1 Vampirovibrionales bacterium | reverse complement strand
CAAGAAGAACAAGGCGAAGGCACCCTGCACGCCCCCGATTGGCTGAAAATTATTGCCTTTGTCACCCAACGCCACCTAGAAGCCTATGGCGGTGAAGCCTTGTCTTTACTCGCGTTGTTGAGTGTGATGCGTCAACCGTTGAGCCTGCCGACGCTGGCTCAGATCACCCAAACCGACGTCGACACGCTCACCAAGCCCATGAAGCACGGCTTGTTTAAGGCACTCATGCGTTTTACGGTGAATCCGCACACGCTGGCGTTGAGCATGAATCAGGCGAATGCCAAGCACCTTCAAACTACCGCCGTTCCGACGTTGGATGCCACTCAAACGCCTTTGCTGGTGGAGCTGTACCACGATATTCAACCGTATTTTAATACCTTGCAAGCCGTGGAATTGCAACGCTATTGGCATCATCGATTGGCTCGTTTTTATGAGGAAGAAGCCCGTAAAAATCCAAAATACCGCCTGCTTTTGGCAAGCGATACCCTTGCCCTAGAACGAGAAGCCCGCTTTCATCACGATGCGGAAAAATCGTTGGAAAGCACCAGCGTATCAGCATTTGCCCCTCAACAGGCGTATTCGGCGGACGTCCTTAAAAGTGCTAAAGGTTATATGCCGTTGCAAAACCGTGCGAACCCCTCGGCTCAAGGCTCACCGCCTGCTTCTTTAAGCCCTCCTAAAGCAGGCGAATCCATTCGTCCAAATGCCAAAGACAGTGCCAAAGTCAAAGGGGCTTTTTCGGCGTCGTTTCCTGAAAAGCCTCCCATTGAAGTCAAGCCTCGATTGCCTGAAAATGAGCGTCGAGGGGCGTTAGCGTCGGTGACGCCACAAGATGGAAAGACGCCTGTTGCTCAAGATTTGAGCCGTCCTTATGCGGAAGCCTTGCTAGAATTGGCGACACTTTACACCCATTTAAATAATATCCCTGCGTTGGAAGGCACGCTTAACGCTCTTAAGCCATTTCAACGACTATTTTCTAAAAACGTTTTGGCAGAACTCACCTTACGCCACGTTTTGGTGGAAACGCATCACCAGCATTATAAAAAGGCGTTGGCTTTGCTAGAAGGCGTCTTTGTGGGGATTCAAACTGGACAGTATTCAGATGACATCGCTTTTTCAACCTTATTAAGGTTGAACGATCTGTATGAAAAAGATGCCGACCTGCTTCAAGCGAAGTCCGTTCAAGACTTTTTACGACATTACTTTGAAGAAAATGCGTCTTTTTTGGCGTGGAAGGCGAAGCCGTCTCATGCGGAAGTCCTTGCGGATGCCCTTAAAGCCCAACGTAGCATTTGGGCAAAGTCCTTGACGCTTTATAGCAAAATCCCTGAAACGTCGCTAGAAAAAAAAATGGATGCCTTGTCGCTTTCCGTTCGAGCTTCCGTTGAAGCAGGGAGTTTTTCTCAAGCGGTGGAAGCCTTGCAGGAACTCGCTGAGCGTTTGCTTAAGGCAGGTCATGCTGAAAAAGCCTTGCCCTGCCTCAAAAAAGCCGAAACGCTCGATGCCCTTCACAACCAAGATAGTTTAAAGTGGACGACGCAACGCAACATGGCGTTGACCTTGTGGGAATTGGGGCATCCGAAAGAAGCCGTCCAGCGTTTGAATGCCGTTTTACACGAAGCCGAAGCGAAAAACGAGGCGTTTTGGCAAGCCAGCACACTTTTTTTGCTCGGGGAGCTAGCTTTTGACTCGGTAAATGGTGTAGAATGGGCATTGAACTCCATGGAAAAAGCCCTCGCCTTTGGGCAAGACGTGCTAGGTTCCGAACGTTACACCGCCTTAAGTCAACGAAGAAAGCAATTACAAGATGAACGCCACAACACCAGTTCCCCAATACCCCTTAAACACAACCCCAACAGCCCTCAACGCATGGGGCGGAAGCGTCGTGCTGCCCGAAAGCTCTCAACTTAGCCAAGCCCGATTGTTTGAAGCCTTAAAAACGCATTCCTTTAAACGTGGGCATTTCATTCTCGCTAGCGGAGCCACTTCCACATGGTACATGGATTGCCGTATGACCGCCCTTTCCAGCGAAGGATCACTTCTCATTGGGCAATTGTTTTACCAAGCTTTACAACAACTCGAACGCCCAGCATCCGCTGTGGGAGGCATGGTTCTTGGGGCAGCCCCTTTGGTGACAAGCGTCACCGCCTATAGTGCCTTTGTGGGCAACCCCCTTAACGGATTTTTGGTGCGTAAAGAAGCCAAGGCTCACGGAGGCACCAAGCAAATTGAAGGGCATTTAAACGCCACCAGCCGTGTGATTTTGGTAGAAGATGTCGTCACCACAGGCGGATCCACCCTTAAGGCTATCGAAGTTATTCGTAAGCAATTCCCCCACATCGATATTGTGGGCGTTTTGGCTTTGGTGGATCGTAACGCTGGGGCTAGGGAGCGTTTTCTTCAACAAGGGGTTCCGCTTCACACGCTATTTGGCATTGACGCATTTCTTCAGGAATAAGCGACTGCCAGTTGCGACCTAGATTGTCGAAAAAGTGGTGAGCTTCAAGCACATCATCATAGCCAATGGGGTCGAAATCGCGGAGCCGTTCTTTTTCTTCGGGCGTGAGTTCAGGGTCTTTATAGCGACGACGTAGCCCGTTCAAGCCTACACCACCTGCAAAGCGAGGCATCTTTTGCGAACGTTCGATGTTTTGCATCAAGGTGCTTAAATCCACGTCATCGCCGTCTTCCATTTCGTCGAACTCAAAATCGTTGTCGTCATCGTCCTGTTCTTGGACTTCAATCATAATGGACGCATCGGGATTATTTTGCTGATGCTTCAAGATCTGGCTTAAGTTGGTTTCAACACCAATCATGGCGTTACCAATATCGCTGTGGCAATGTTGGCATTCCAAATGCACCAAGAACATGTGGGCATCTTCTCGCAGGAGCCTGACACTATTTTCTTCTAAATGTTGACCACACTGGGGGCATTGCATTTGGGTAAAGAAGTTTTGAATCAGTGAAAATGAATCCATGGGATTTCCTTATTTCTTGTTATAGTGAAGTAATACCGTATTCTTATAGTTCAGAATCTTGCATAATAATTCATCGTAATACAGTGTAGCATCCTTTTTTGTATTTTGCACTAAACCCTAACAATTCTTTAACATTGGAGGTCTAAACCGTTTATTTTTGGGATTTCTAGATAAAATGTCGTAAAAATCCTGTCTCCTCTCCTAATTTTAGGAGGGGGGATAAAACCACTGGTTGATCTATGTCGACCAAAACACCCCCAAATAAGGATCCACCAAACAGGCTACCCCAAGAGCCTCTTCAACGCCTGCAAGGCTTAAGGCATCGGCGTTGCCACCTGTTAAAACCACCGTGGGTGCCTCCGTTCCAAAATGAGCCAGCACCTGTTCACGCACGGCATGAGCCAAGCCCAACACATACGGACGATGCCCCCCATACGCCAAAGCGGTTGTGGTATCAATGCCTAAATCGCAAGAAGGCTCTTCACTAAAAGATGTCGCTAAATGAGGGGCTTTTTCAAACAAAGCCTCTTGCCACACGCCAAAACCCGATTGAATCCATCCGCCTAAATGCGTGTTGGCTGAAATGAAATCTACCGTCGTGGCTGTGCCTGCTGAAATCACCACGATGCAAGGACTTTCCACCGCTTGCCGAGCCGCCACGACATGAAGCATACGATCCAAACCCAGTTGAGTCGTGTCATAGTACCAAGCGTCTAAGGCTGGTAGCAGTGCCTCTTTTTCAAGGGGGTGAAGCTCCCACGAGCTTAACGCTTCTTTCAAAATTGCTTGAGAGGCTTCTGGTAAAGACGATCGCCACCGCAACGCTTGAGCATCTTGAGCGTGTAGAAAATCCAACAAGGGCGTGGGATTTTCTAAAATGGACTGCGTTAAAAAACGATGTACTTGCACCTGATTTTCAGCATCCTTAAAAAACACTTTGATTGCTGTATTGCCAGCGTCCATATCGTGTGTACAATAAGAAGTATGAGGGGCGTGACTTGTTTTGGCGACCGTATTCATGGCTCCATTATACCACAACGCTAAACGCTTATATTTATTGTATTTAATGAAATGAAGGAAGACCATGTCCACGACGACGCAACCTAAACGCATCCACTTACGCTCACGACTTTTTCAAGCAGGCACGACTAAACTTAAGTATTCATGGACGTACAGCCCCCAAGTACAAGCCATTCACGGTAGCCCCAAAGCCTTGTGGCAACGCATGCAAAACGCTTTAGTCGACGTTTATGGCGAATCCACCGTGGCGACCTTGATGCCTGTTATACTTCAGCAACTGCAAAAAAGCCGTCAAACTCGACCCGCTGCCCGTCAAGCCCTCGACGATCAACGCTCGGTTGATTGGGTCAAAGACGAAGTCGTTTATATGTTGTATCCTGAACGCTTTGGCGTAAACCAAGAAGGCAAAGGGCAAGGCGATTTTGATGCCATTCGTGAGCAGTTGCCTTATCTCAAAAGTTTGGGCGTCACCACGCTTTATATTTTGCCGTTTATGTCGTCTCCCCTTGGGGATGCTGGCTTTGACGTTTCTGATTACACCAATGTGCGTGAAGACCTAGGCGGACTCGATGCCTTTCGTCGCTTTAGAGACAAAGCGTCTGCCATGGGCTTTAAGCTCAAATCCGACTTGATTCTAAACCACATTAGCGATCAGCATCCTTGGTTTCAGCAAGCCTTGGCAGGCAACCCTGAAAAGCTTGATTACTTTGTCTCTCGTAAAGAAGCCCCTGTGTACAAACGCTTTCGAGACGAACAGCGAGGCATCGTTTGCGATTATACCGAAGCCGACGGTTCCGTGTCGTCTCGTCGTTTGATGTTTCCTGATCAAGTGGAATGTCATTACCGCCTCATCAACGTCAATGGGCAGGACTACTATTTTTACCATTCATTTTACCCCTTTCAGCTGGATTTGAACTGGGAAAATCCCCATGTCATGCTCGATGTCTTGAATGTCATTGCTTTTTGGGTGAATGAAGGCGTTGATATTTTTCGTTTGGATGCCATTCCCTACCTGATTAAAGATTTCGGCACCGATGGCGAAAATCGCCCTCGTACGCATTCTGTGGTTGAAGCGATGAGTTGCTTCTTGCAATTGCTGGCACCTAGCACGATTTTCCAAGCCGAAGCCTGCCAATGGCCTCAAGATATTTTGCCTTACTTCGGCACGGCGGATTCTTCCACGCATCGCAGTTCAGAAGTGCAAGTTTGCTATCATTTCCCTGTCATGCCTGCGATTTGGGGTAGCTTGCTTGAAGAGCGAGCAGGGCTCTTTTGGCAAGCCATGCAAGAAACGCCTGCCATTCCCAATACCTGTGCTTGGGCGATGTTCCTGCGTGTGCATGACGAACTCACTCTTGAAATGACGGATGTCGACACCCGAAAACGGCTCTATGAAAAGCTTGAAAGCAAGGGTGAAAGCTTTAGAAGTGGCTTAGGGGTGAGCGGTCGTTTAGCCAGCTTTTTGGATGAAGACCCTCGTCGCATTATTATGGCATACGCCTTTTTGTTGAGTTTACCTGGTCTGCCCATTATCTATTTTG
>JBILSS010000139.1:0-5540 GCA_044371965.1 Vampirovibrionales bacterium | reverse complement strand
ATTCGGCGAATCTTCTGTGTCAAAACAAGCCGTTTTTTCGTTGTGTACGTCTATGTACACGCCTCAAAAGCCGTTTGTTTTTCCTTGAATCTTCATCCGACTTGAACTTTTGCAGAGCTTTCTATAGACAAGTACAGGAAATTATAAACTCGATTTTAGGCTAACATAACGAAAGAAGTCCCCGTGCCGAAACTGAAGATAAAACGTCTGCCGTCTAAAACACAAGTCGCTTTGACCATTCCCAAGGTGCTAGAAGGGCATTTTTTTTCTCATCATATGCAAGGCGACTTGCATATGAGGCTCGAACGTGTCGAAGTGGTAGCCAAATCTTTGAAGGCTCCTGTTCGTTTGCTTCATTTGTCTGATATTCACTTGGATTGGAACACCGAAGCATGGCTAGAAGCTCTATTACCATACATTGACCGCATTTGTGAAAGCTACAACATCGACGCCATAGTTTTTACAGGGGATGCCATTGCCTTTGGGCAGGACTACTTGCCTGCTTTGACGGACTGGTTTAATACCCTGCCTAATCTACCCTGTTACGGGGTGATGGGCAATCACGATTATTATGAAATAAGTCGTGGTAAAGCGGTGATGAAAGCCTTAGAAGCGGGTGGCGTGCAAATGCTTGTGAATGAATCTCACTGGCATCCATTTTCAGATACACAAGGGGGCTTGAATTTTCATGGGGTGGATGACTTTGTGAAGGGGCATCCTGATATGGTGTCATTGATTAAAACGGCGAAACAAACGCCTGAACACAATCATGTATTATTGGTGCATAACCCTGCTCAAATGGCAGAGCCTTTGCCATGGGGAGCCTTTGATTTAGCACTCGCTGGGCATACGCATGGCGGGCAGTTCCGTTGCCCGAACTGGTTGGCTCGTTTGTTGACGGAATCGCCTTATATTCGAGATTGGTACGATATTAGCGATCGTTTGAATGACGGTGGCGGGTGCCAGCTCTTTGTGCATCATGCCACAGGCACGGCGAGCGTCCCTTGTCCGATACGTCTGCCGTTTATGAGCCGTCGTTTACCAATTTCCGTGCCTCGGTGGGGATTGATGAGTGAACTGGTAATTCAAGAGTTGGTGCCGTTATAGCTTTGGCTTTTAGAATAGCGTTGGGCAAGACCACACAAAGAATAATAACGCTTAGGGGGGCGTAAAGCCCCTGCCACCAGTGGAGGAAGCTCGGGGCGGTTTTAAGGGGTAGCAGGTCGTTTGGCATTAAGTGTTGTTTTCTATATGTTCTGACCATCTAAGTCGTTCCACTTCAGCAAAATCGGCTTGAGCTTTCGCTTGAAGCTCTTCAGCTTCAGCTTCAGCTTCATTGCCCTTTGCTCTCGCCTGTTGAGCCATTTCCTGATAAGCAAACGCTCTATTGAAGTAGGCTTTAAAATATTGAGGGTTAAGTTCAATAGCTTTATTATAATCCTTAATCGCCCCCGTGTAGTCCTTTAGATTGTATTTGGCATCCCCTCGATCAGTGTAAACAAAGGCATCATTTGAATAGAGCTTAATGACTTCATCGTAATCTTTAATCGCTCCATTATAGTCCTCTTGTTTGACCTTGATAGTCCCTCGATGATAGTAGGCACGGGCATATTGAGAATTAAGCTCAATGGCTTCAGTGAGGTTTTTTATTACACTTGGGTATTTATCTTGTCCCTGTTCATATTCAACTTCAGCATTTAAGAAATACAACTCTGCAAAACGTGAAAGGTTTGTTCCTTCGGGTTGTTCTCTTTTAAAAACTTGAAAGCGTTGGATAAGCTCATCAATAGCATTAGCAGTTAAAACTTTTTTCTTTTCTTTTACATCAAGCAAAATCAAATGAAATTCAGTGAGAATACGATCGCCGTCATCACCCCATCGCCTATCCCACGCTTGAAGGACTTTTAAAATACGACGAGTGTGTTGCAATCGTTTGGTAGCAACTTTCTTAGCATCCCAGTAGGGTTCTAAATAAGACGTGCGAATGTTTTCAAAGACCTTGTAAACCATTTCATAAATAGGTTTGTCAACTTCTTTCATGTAGTCGTCTAACTTGTATAAACACAAACTCACTTCGACAATATCGGGTGTAATTAAACTTGTAAATAAGTTGGTGTCAGGTTTTTCCTTATCATACAAACGTTGAGCATGACGCAAGGTCGTGAGTATGCGGTAACGGTGTCGTTCAGTTTCGGGAGCATTCTGAATCAATTCAATATACTCTTTACGATCTTTTCCGTTTTCATCGACTAAATGGGGTGATGCCTTCTTAAAATAGTCAATCGCTTCAAACATTTCACTATGACGAAAGGCTTCGGTCACTACCTTTGCCATTTCCATGCGTGCAGTTCGCTCTGCCGATTTTCTTCCATAGCAAAACGAGAATCCAGCAACACTAAATGATAATAAAGCAACCAAAATTGTAAATACAGTAAGAGTATTCGATACATTCCAACCTTCAATGGTTAAATGTTTGACTGGATTGTCAAAAATAACCATTGAAAGTATTACCAAAAGCACTATAAAAGTATAAATAGGATGATTCTTGAGGCAGTCCCAAAGGGTTTTTGAAGACGATGTTTTCCAAATAGTTTCTAATGACGGCATCTCGATGCAGGTTCCTCATTAAGGGGGGCTTGTGGCATTTAGTGTAGCACAAAGGCTCCACGCTTGAAAGGGGGGTGTCATGGTTCTTGAATCATTGAAGGCTTTATGCTACCCTAATAAAAACCTGAAATAAAAGGGTTGCTAATAAGCAACACCCCCATTCTGTAGTAGAAAGGAGGTGAGCTAAATGGATGAAATCCAGCAACTTATGTCGCTGATGATTATCCTCCTTCTAGTGTCCAAACTCTAGGAGGATAGCCTTAAAAGAGTTCTCAAGTCTACCGACTTGGGGACTCTCCCTTTTTTATATTGTGGCAAATGTGGCGAGCTTTGTCAAGAGGTTTGACTCTGTTTCACCTCCTGAAATTGGAAGAGGGGACAAGAGAAGGCTTTCGATTTTCTTTAGATTTTGCCTATTTGAAATTAAAATATGTTTCTAGTAAACTAGGGGTAGACAGATATTAACGAACAGTCTCGCAAGGAGCTTTAGCGAATGGATTTTTTATTTCAACCCATGATTGGAGCCTTGAGCTTTTTAAACGGCTTTTTAGGGAGCTACGGCTTGGCGATTATCGTCTTTACCGTGTTGATGCGGTTGGTTTTGTGGCCCTTGAACACCAAGCAAACGGAATCCATGAAGGCGATGCAGGCCATGCAGCCTAAGCTCAAAGAGATTCAAGACAAATATAAAGACGACCCTGCCACCATGCAAAAAGAAGTCATGGCGTTTTACAGCACCAACAAGTTTAATCCGCTGGCAGGTTGCTTGCCCATGCTCTTGCAAATCCCCATTTTCATTGCCCTTTACGGAGCCTTGTCGTCTCCTGCGTTTATGCAATTGGCAGGAGCGGAACACTTCGGCTTCATCGAGCATTTACACCACACATGGCGTTCCAATGGGGGCGATCCGCTAGATGGCACCCTTGCCGTCGATTCGTCGAGCCGTCATTTTGAAGCTGGCAAAGACATCGATGTTTACCTCAAAGGCGTAGCGGAACCTGAAAAATTCCCCGTCAATAGCCTAAGAATGAACGATCTTAAAAAGCTTTACACGGCAGAGCCTCAGCCTCCTATTGCGGGCAAGCCCTTGCGTTTCACCTTGCATCAGAGCGATTTGGGCTTTGACGACACCTATGTTCACAACATCGTGAAAATTACAGGCTCCGTGATTAACCCCAGTTCCAAAGAAGTGGAAGAATTGAGCTTTATTCCCACGAAAGACGGCAAGGATTTCAGTACTGAAATCCCCACTCGCAAAACGGAAACCATCTATCACTTCGGCGTTTTGGGCTTGATTGTGATTTACGGCATCTTGAGTTGGGCGTATCAATGGTCGATGACCTTGATGTCTGGTGCTCCAGCCCCTACGGAAGGGCCTCAAGCGTTGATGAACAAGTTTATGCCGATCCTCTTTTCCGTGTTGATGCTGATTATCCAGATCCCTGCTGGGGTGATGCTCTATCTCGTCACCACCATGGTGATGATGCTGGTGCAGAATCTGTACTTGTACAAAAAGGGTGAAAATACGCCTACGACGGGTGATCCCAAATTGCAAGTGGTGACGGTTAATAAGTAACCCTTAAACCATTCGATTTCAAAGCGACCGTTTCTTTTTTCAAGAGACGGTCGCTTTTTGTTTCATTTGTAAAAAAGGGCTTAATTTCCGACACACAAAACTCGATTTCTGACACACGAAACCCACTTTTTTGACACACAGAATCCTTCATTCTGACACACGAAACCCGCTTTTTTGGCACACAAAACCCTCAATTCTGACACACAAAACCCACTTTTCAGACACATGAAATTTTACTTAAAATACGTTCGAAGGCTTAAAATGATGCGATTTTCAAAGAGCCACTCTTTTTCAGTATGACGGCTTTTCGATCGCTTTCCTAGTGCCTAAAAACCACTAATTTATTTAACGCATCGCCTGTGTTTCGTGTAAAATAGAAACACCCTAGTCACAAGGACAGTAAAAGGACGATGTCCCCATGCCCAAATCACACAACCCCTTTCTCGGTATCGGAGCCGCCAACGCCGTGTCGTTGTTTCGCAACGCCCTCTGCTTTGTCGTGGTAGGCTTGCTTTTCAGCACCCAAGCCAGTGACTACACGCTTGCCTTCATCCTGACCGTCGCCATTATTTGGATGGACGGCTTAGACGGCTTTCTCGCTCGCTCACTCGGCGAAAGCTCGCCTGTGGGAGCCGTCATCGACATTTTAAGCGATCGAGTCGTGGAGCAGATCTATTGGGTGACCTTTGCCGTCTTGGGCTGGATCCCCCTATGGATGCCGTTATTGGTGATTACCCGTGGCGTCTGGGTGGACGGACTCCGCAGTTTTGCCCTGCAAAAGGGATGCACCGCCTTTGGTGAAAGTTCCATGATGAAAAGCTGGTGGGGGGTTTTATTGACCAGTTCTCGCTTTAGCCGTTGGACCTATGCCCTCACCAAAGCCGTGGCGTTTGCCTTTATGATTTTGGCTCATCAACCGAAAGGCGTCGACAACTGGAGCCTCCAATTTTCGTGGATTCCCCAAGTCGCCGAGTATTCTGCGTGGATTGCCGTGATCTTCTGCGTGATTCGGGGCGTGCCAGTCCTCATCGAAAGCCGTCGCTACTTTCATCACGACCCTGAAACCGATGCGAGTGATGCCACATGACGCTTCAAACGGAGTCCCTTTCAGAAAAATCTGTTTCCGATCAAGGCACAGTCGATTTCTTCACCAATCCCAAGCAAATCGGCACGATCGGTTTGGCGTTAAGCTTTGCCGCCGCATGGTTTGGGGCAACCTCCACCAAGGCAATTATGGACGGCTACTGGAAAAACGGTCTAAGTGCCTTGTGGATGATCGCCATTCCTTCCACGCTCACCATGTTGCTGGTGGCGTTATTCGTGGGCAAACGGGTGCAAGCCTTGCCGTATATGAGTC
>JBILSS010000023.1:0-18538 GCA_044371965.1 Vampirovibrionales bacterium | reverse complement strand
GAACACTATAGTATAATTAAAGTCTAACGTAAACGTCAATGTTTTTCAAGCCTCTTAATCGTTTTTAATGAAGCAATGATTTTGGAGATTGTCTGTTTTTTGGGTTTCTCGTTTTTGTCTTGAGCTGATGCTTGGACGTCGGCTTGTGAAACGATTTAAGAATAAACACTTTTATCTAAAAATAATCATAAAGAAAAAGGCTCCTGCATAAAACAGAAGCCTCTTTCGAAAAAAGTAAGTAAGCTCTAGTAGCGGTAGTGAGCAAACGCTTTGTTGGCTTCAGCCATACGGTGTGTTTCATCACGCTTCTTCATGGTGGCTCCGCCACCTGAAGAGATTTCCCAAAGCTCAGATGCTAAACGCTCACTCATGGAACGTCCACCACGCTTGCGAGAAAAGCCGATGATCCAGCGACTCGCAATGGCTTCACCCATAGCATCATCCACTTCCATGGGAACTTGATAGGTTGAACCACCCACACGGCGAGACTTTACACGTACTAAGGGACGTGCTTTGTCTAAAGCGGTAAAGAATAACTCTACACCACTTTGCTCAGAATCTTTGGCATCTAAAATGTCAATGGCATCGTAAAAAATACCTTCAGCGGTACTTTTTTTGCCTTTTTGCATCAAGCGGTTAATGAACTTAGCCACACGAACATTGTTATAAACGGAATCAGGTAAGGGTACCCGTTTTTCGGGGCGATAACGACGAGGCATGTTTTATAAAACTCCTAAAAATTAAGGGATAAGTAGAAAAGAAAGGGAAATAACGAAAAGAAGGCGTCACAGCGAGTGACTTAAGCCACAAGGGACTTACTTTTTCTTTTTGCCGACTTCTCCACTTTTCTTTACACCATACTTAGAACGTGATTGCTTACGGTTTTTAACGCCTTCGCAATCTAAGGTGCCACGAATAATGTGGTAACGTACACCGGGAAGATCTTTTACACGACCCCCACGAATCAAGACCACCGAGTGTTCTTGTAAGTTGTGACCGACACCTGGGATGTAAGACGTGACTTCAAAGCCATTCGTCAAACGTACACGAGCCACCTTACGCAAGGCGGAGTTCGGCTTTTTAGGCGTTGTGGTATACACACGAGTACAAACCCCACGACGCTGTGGGCAAGCCACTAAAGCAGGGGATTTGGTCTTTTTAATAATGGATTTACGTTCGCTACGAACCAATTGTGCAATTGTAGGCACAGAGGAAACCTCCTCAAAATAATTTTAATATTAGGGACAATACGTCAGCACCGCTAGGGTTTGGGGATATTGCTTTTGCAACTCATTCCGTTTTTCAAGTTTCTGTGTAATTTTCTGTTTTAGAGTTTCACACGGCAACCGCTTAAAAAAGGAAGGGGAACAATACACCGTCAACCATAAGCTTACTTAGCTTAAACAAAGCATGGTTGCTTGTCAATGCTTTTCCGTATTTTTTGTAACGTTGTGTTTTTGGTCTGTTGATTCTATATTAAAGTAGAACATTAAAATTAAGGATCGTTCCTCCAAATGCCCCCCACAAGCCGACACAGTAGCTGGATGCCTCCGTCTCTCTTGCCCCCGATGGCTGGATGGTTGCTCTTGGGCTTCCTGATTTTTTATCCTGTGGTGTTGTTGGGCTTTAAGCAATTTATACCCGCCCTCATCTTTCAAGCCGAAGCCCTGACACAAGGCAAAGGCATCAACATTCCCCTACATTTTATTCTGAAAATGCTGATTTTCACCCTACTCGGCGGCGGGGGCTTGCTCTTGCTTCGTTTACGGCTGGATGTCGCCTACCTCACGCATTGGGCGACGCAGTTCCCACGCCCTCACACTCTACATGTGGACTATCACCCTGCCGAACCCTATAGCCTCTACGCCTTGGGGCGTTGGGTCTTGTATCGCTTCTTGCGTATTGGCACCGTTCCCGTACTTTTGGGGATCGCTATTGCGGTGAGCCTATGGCTACAACTGCTTTTTCTAAACACTTTTTTAGAAGCCCCCTTTATGAAATGGCCTGTGGTCTATATTCTCGGCATTTTTTGGATGCTCACCTTGGGGCTGTTGTTTATGGCGTCCTTGCTGAATGCGGTGTGGCAAAGTTTAGGCTCCACCTTTGGGGTCTGTGCGGTGGTGAGTGAGCCGATGAAGGCACAGCCGATTTTGTTTAACCGATGTCAACGCCTTAGTACGCAAAGTTCTTTGGCGTGGGCGTTGTATGGTTTAAAGCTGATGCTTCACCTGTTATGGTGGGGCATGAGTCTATGGCTTTTATGGCATTATAATGTGAAAGATTTAGTCACCGCTGTTTTCCCGTGGTGGTGGGTTTTGCCTGCCTTGCTAGGCTTGTGGTTGGCGGAAGTCTGCTTGGGTTATGCCCGATTTGCGATTTATCATCTCGCTTTACAGAATTTTTATCAACAGTTGCCTCGTTTTGTGAAGGATGCCTTTCAACCGCCTATCTCTATTTTTGAAACGCCGTTGTGGGGAAATGGAAAACCTGATTTAGAAGTGCCAGACGCATGATCAAGATACTCGCTGGGCAATTCAAGGGCAGAGTCCTTAAAACACCGAAGGGGCAAGCCGTCAGACCCACCACCGCTCGGGTGCGTCAGCGTCTGTTTGACGTTTTGGCGTCCTATTGGGTGGATTCCACTGGCGTAGATGCCTTTTCGGGGTCAGGAGCCATTGGCTTTGAAGCCCTCAGTCGTGGAGCCGTCAAGGTGTACGCCACAGAAAAAAATGCCTTACACGCACGACTTATTCAGCAGAATGCGGAAACCCTAAAGCTCACGAAAAACGAGTATACGCTTGAAAACAAGCCGTTTGAAGCGTGGTGGAAGGCACAATCCGATGAGCTGGTGGCGTCTTTCGATTGGGTCTTTGTGGATCCCCCGTATGGCTACGAAAAACTAGATATCCTTTTGGAGTCGGTTTTGACCCATCCAGCGTTTCAAGCAGGGGCTTTAGTGATTGTAGAACATGGCAACACGGATGCCGAAAAAGCTTTGTTAGAAAAAGTGATTGCGGATGATTGGGCGAGCTTGTATCGTGTGTTAGATTGTGGTGATTCTAGCGTTTGGATCTTAGAAAAACTATGTAAACGCATTTTTTTTATTTGAGGGGGTTTCATGCTGATAAGTATATAGACATTGGCATAAAGGATTTTTCTCTATGATGATGAGTAATGAATATCTTGATACCATGCAGGCATTTTTTAGGAATCGTCCTCGCTTAAACAATTGGCAACAGCAAAAAGCCGATGAAGCCAAGCAAAGCGACGCCTACTATAAAGCACACCCTCTTACGCCTCAAAATCAAGCCCGAATCAACCAAAAAGTCGAACGCATTTTAAATGCCACTACCGAATTGGATCAAGCATCTGAACAAGCTGCCCAAAGTACCGAAGTGGCTGTAGGAAGCGTAGCGGGCTTAGTAACGCTCCCTGTTGTCATGGGATTAAGCTTGGGAAGCACTTCATTGGCGTTAAATGCTCTGATGAACACTAAAAACCGTCTGATGGGGCTGGCAAAGTATTGGAGCATCCTCGGGGCAGGTGTTATCCCTATCCTTGCCTTAGAAGGTTTTTCTGCGATTTGGGGGGCTCAACAAGAAACACGAGCGTCTCGTATCGCCCGACGTGAAACCCGTCAAGGTGAACTGGCAAACCCTAATCGTTATGCTTTATTTACGGAAGAACAAAAGCAAGTCGCATTACAAAACGCATCCCACATTCCAAATGAAGCCATTGAAGCCGAAGAAAAAGCCAAAAATGCAAAAACTGACGGCATTGGCGGAGCCTTCCATCAGCTTAAAACGTTGGTGACGGACAAGCATTCCCATGAGCGAGATGATTTGCTCAATGAGGTGAACGATCGTTTGAATAAACCTGCTCAAGCTTTTTCTCCACAAAGCGAAAAAGATCTCAAAGAAGATGCTGCCTTGGTGTCGAATATCACCCGAACGATTAACGATCGAAGTGAATCGTATACCGAAAATGTCGAAAATGCCTATGGTACACTCGCTATGGGCTTTAACGCCGTCGTAGGACTCCCGCTTTCTATAGGATTGGCTCATTTATTTAGCAAAACAAAAATAGGGAAAGAAGGAGGGGGGATGCTTCAGCTGGCTTCTGGTGCGGCTAGTTTATTCCTTCTCAATACGCCTCTTCTGTTTATTGGTAACGCTTTAGAACGTGATGGTGCAAGGGTGGCTCGTTGGAAGACACGCCAAGACATGAAAAACAATCCCAATAGCCTTCTTGCCGTTCCTGATGAAGACAAGGCATCGGTGCGAGGCATTAAAGATGAAAACTTCAAGCCTAAGGGCATATGGGATAGCTTCAAGCAAGCCTTTACCCTGCCTTTTGAGTTTATGAAAGACCATAAAGCTTACCAAGCATGGGACAAAACCGAAGGCATGGAAGAAAAGAAACGTCGTAAGGCGTTGGATCAAATCCAGTTGAGTCCTGAACAAGTGGAAGACGCCAAACGTTTACAAGCGCGCACGCATGAAGCCTTTAGCTTGACGGATGAGTATTCGCAAGACAGTGAAATGATGGAAGCTAGTACAGACACCTTGAAGCAGGTTGCAGCAGAAATCCCACAATTGGCGTTATTTGCTCCTGCGGCGGCGGTTGTGGCAGGGCATTATGTACCTTTGCCTAAAGTCAAATGGCTCGAAGAAGCTGCGAAGACTCATGGGGTTGAAGTCCCTAAGTCAGACGCTAAGGGCTGGGAACCTTTGCTTAACGATTGGCGTTTAGAAACGATGGGTAAGTCTGCTCAAGCCTTTGGGATGAAAAAAATTGAACCTATTACAACATTTTTAGCAAAACCTCAAGCTGAACAGGAGGAAACCTTAGAAGGTTTTCAGAAAAAGTTAGACAAGTTATTAGAAGAAAAACCTTTCCTAAAACCCTTTAAACAGTACGGGGAAAATCTAGCGAAAGACGCTTTAAAGTTGACTGAAGAAATGGGGACGACGCATGCTGAAAAAGCAAGCCAGTGGACGAAGTGGATCCAAGAAGGTTATAAATATAAGACGCTTCGCAATACAGGCGTTGGGGTGGTTGGTACTCTTGCAGTAGGTGGTTTAGCCGTCTTGCTAGGACCTGTCTTACTCGTGAATAGTATCTTCACACGCTGGCAGAAAGACTCCATGCGAGTCGGCTTAATGCAAGCCGATGATGCGATGAAGCACCCTAACTTCTTTAAATTAGACGGTGAAGAAAAGCGAAACCCTCAAAAGCCATCTATGGCATAACTCTAAAAACAAAGCACCTAAAAAACACGCCTGCGATTTGTATCGCAGGCGTGTGGCTCTTTCAGGGAGTGTTTGGGGGATTTACTGGGCATAGCCCGTGTATTGTTGGGGGTATTGTTGTTGGGAATACATTGGATTCGGATCATAAGTTGGAGCAAACATTTGCTGATACGGATTGTATGCTTGATAAGGATCAAAATACATGGGAGCTGGGGCATACATGGGCTGATAAGGGTTATAAGCCTGATAAGGGTTATAAGACTGGTAAGGATCCATGTACATGGGGGTTGGGGAATACATGGGCTGGTAAGGATTATACCCTTGATAAGGATCATAAGGATTCACATTAGGCTGTGTATTCCCATAATGGGGTTGCACCGCTGCATAAGGATCACCATCCGTCGCAATCGGTAAAGGATTGTAATCCGAGCTAGGTGGCGTATATGGTAGCGTTGTAGGAGGCGTATACGACGTTGGTGGGTTATAAGGTAAGTACGGCGTATAAGGATTATAAGGCGTCACAGGTGGGTAAGTCGGTCTATTGTCAGGAACCTTTGACCATGTGTTGCCTTTATTCACCACATGTAAATCATAGTACTGATTCAAGTAAACAGGCTGGGTCGTTCCCGCAGCAGCACGTTCGGTTTTACCCTTGCCATCCGCAATACGGTTGCCCCACCGGATTTCATTTTCACTACGCAAGGTTGCGGCATAAGCAGGATCCACACCCTTGTCTCGCAAGGCTTTCAATGTGGCTGGGTCAAAACGCTCGTAGTGCGTCAAGGTCACAGGTACATCCCCTGGATTACCGGGTTTAATTTCCAGCTTGGCTAGCGGATCATTAGGATCACCGATAATCAACGGTGTTTTAGAATTGGGATCAAAAATCGTGACCTTGCCTTTAGGATCAATGTACTTGGTTTGCCCGTCCGACATCAAAATACTGTGTTTTTCACCTGTTTTAGGATCGGTGATAATGGCTTTACTTTCAGTGGCAGCGACGTTGTCTTTACGATCGGTGACGTTAATATCTTCGTACTTATTGTTAATCACCAAACCGTTGTCCGCATAAACACGCACGGTTGTGCCACTTGGCGGATGAAACGTACCTACGTGATTGCTGGTGCCTGTGAGTTTGTAAACTTCAGGGTCTCCAGCTACACCACCTTCATAGGTGCGTGTCTTACCAGGATGGCAAAAATAGATTTTGTTGACATCGCTACCTGTTGAGGTTTTAGAAACATCGTCTAAAGAGCTTACCGTGTAGTTTTTCCATTGGGTTTTGGCATCGGCAATGGGGAACTTGTTGAAGTAGGCATCGGCGACGAATCCTGTGGCGTGATCACCTTCAGAGTTTAGGTACACACTTTTTTGTGGAAGATAGCACGAAATTGGCGGAGCCGTATAAACAGGCGGTGCATAATAGATAGGTCCTGATTGAGTAGGAGGATTGTAAATAGGCAACGGCTGTTGTGGGGTATAGGGTTGGTAAGGTTGAAAAGGCTGGTAACTTTGAGGAGGAGGATTGTAAATAGGCATCATAATTAGGGTCACTTTCTACATAGGGTTGAGGAGTTGCATTGATACCAATTAAAAGATTAAATAGCGTCTGGCGTCTTCGTTGTCGCTACGATTCTCGATGTGCTTATGTACGTTTATGTACACCTCGCCCATCTGTGAGTCTAGGCTCCTAGAATCCACCTATACGCTATTCAATCGTTTAAATGGTATGAGCTTACTGGGAATATCCTTGTCTATGTGAAAGGTATCGGTGGATGTGAAACGTCTCTTAAATGACTTGTAACATTCCGTTACAATAAAGCCACCCTATAAAAAGAGTGGCTTTGAACTTTTATAGCCTTCTATAGTGTTTTAAAGAGTTTTCCGTATTAAAGCACGACAGGGGCTTCCATATCAAAGCGAATGCCCTTCTGATGCAAGGCTTTCACCGCACGCTTAAGCTTGTCCATAGGCGAAACGAGCGAAACCCTGAAATACTGATCGCCATCCGAACCAAAGGCTCCACCCGGTGTGACGACTACACCTGTTTGACGCATGAGGTATTCAATCCACTCATAAGACTCCTCGAACACAGGTGGGATTTTCATCCACAGGTAAAAGCTCGATTTCGGGGCTTGCACATCCCAACCCAAATCCGAAAAGGCTTCAACCAAGAAATCACGGCGTTCTTGATACATGGCACACATGGGTTTAATCAAGCGTTCAGCATGATTTAGGGCATAGGTACCAGCGTCTTGAATGGCGTTACAAACGCCATAATCAATGGTCGTTTTGCCTAAATAAAGGTTGCGTATGACGGATTTTGACCCTACCGCAAAGCCCAAACGCCAGCCTGCCATGTGGAAGGTTTTGGAAAACGAGTGAAACTCCACCGCCACATCTTGTGCGCCTTCAAACTCCATAATGGAAAGGGGTTCGTAGTCGTCAAAGGCAATTTCGCCGTACGCCATATCGGTCACCAAAACCAATCGATGCAACTTGGCAAAAGCGATGGCTTTTTCGTAAAACTCCGCCGTCGCTTCCGCACCTGTAGGGTTATTCGGATAGTTCAACAAAAGCAATTTCGCTTTTTTACAGACATCCGCAGGAATGGCGTCTAAATCAGGCAAGAAGTGATTTTCTTCCGTGAGTGGCATGAAATAAGGCGTTCCACCTGAAATAACCGTCGAACGCTGATAGGTCGGGTAGTATAAAGACGGCACCAAGCACACATCCCCTGGTTCGAGGTACGCCAAAATCACGTTGGCGATGCCTTCTTTTGAACCGATCAATGGCAAAATTTGCGAATCAGGATTGAGCGAAATATGGTAACGACGGTGCATCCACTGGGCGATGGCTTCTCGCAAAGTGGCTTTACCTTTAAAACTGGGGTATCCGTGATTTTCAGGATCCAAAATCGCATGATGCAAGGCGTTCAAAATATCAGGATGCGTCGGCTGATCAGGGTTACCCATGCCTAAGTCAATCAAGGGCAAGCCACTTTCACGCACGCTTTGCTTTAAGCCTTCAAGGCTGGCAAAGACGTAAAGCGGTAAACTGGCTAAACGGCTATTGGGTTGAATGGGTTCAAAGGCGTTCGTGTCATCGGTCTCCGTGGTTAAAGGGCAAGAAGAATCCAGCGTTTCAACTGGGGAAATGTTTGAATAAGACATGTGAGAAGACTCCGTTCTTCAGTTATGAAAGAATAAAAACGAGAAATACTTAAAAGTTGCTATAGAAAGCTCTGCGAAACTCAAAAAACATACCGTCAATGCGAGCATAGCGTGGCAATCTCCCTGCCACAAAAAGCTTTCACAGAATCTTTTATAGTGTTCGCTATAGAAACTAAATGTTAGTGAGTATTTTTAACTGTCTAGCCATAAGCGAACCACCGTCAATTTCTTACCGTCAAAACGATCTTTTAGGAGTCTACCTTGTTAATTTAAAATATCTTAAGCAATCGCTTGAAGCACATTTTGAAGCGATGCTTGACACGCCAAGAGTTCAGCCAACATCGCTTCTTCAGAAGTAAGCTTGTTGAATGAAGAACCAATTCCAACCGCAACGGCTCCTGTTTGAAGGGCATCTGCCGTATTGTTCGATGAAATCCCCGAAGCGACCATCACAGGTAAGCGACCAACTTCCGCCAAGAAGCGAGCATTTTCAAGCGACATAGCGGCTTTTTCTTCCACAGAAAGCAATTGCACTTTTTCGTCGTTCAATAAGCGAATCGCCCCTTCGGTCTGTACCATCGCTACACCCATATCCGCCAAGGCATGGAGCATTTCCACTTGTGTTGGACGGCTTAAATGACCAGGGATCGTTACGCAAAGCGGGGCTTTACCTGCTAGGGCATCCAAACTTTCTTGAGCAAGTGTCATCACTTCAGCAGCGGTGATGAAGTCACCGTGAGCATACATATCGTCGAAATTGCCGAGTTCAGCGACGTCAGCCCCTGCTTCAACGGCTAAACGCAAGTCTTCAGCCGAAACAGCGGAAGCGAACAATTGACCCGAAAATGCCTCACGAGCCACTTTTACACACGCCACATTGGCGAAAACATCCAAGGCTTGCACGCCTGCGAGTTCAGCGACTCGGGCTAAGCGAGCGACGCTTTCCACATTTTTATTGGCAATACCTGCAATGGCTTTTACAAATGGACGCATAATGAAGATTCCTTTACTAAAAATAATTATGATTCATTTTAGCATAAAAAAAATAAAATCAAAAGCATTAAATGCGAATGTTTTCTTATACCATTTAAACGAGTGAATAGCGTGTTAGGCTATTCTAGGAGCCTAGATTTTTTTGTGAGGGCGTGTACACAGACGTACATAACGGAACAAAAAAATCGTAGCGACAACGAAGAGACAACACGACATTTATTCGTTTAATTGGTATTATGAAAATTGAAGCTCCAGATACACGGGGGCGTGATCCGAGCCTTCGGTGTGATCGTGAATGTCGGCATCCACAATATAAGGCGTAAGCGACTTTGAGGTGAAGAAATAATCGATCCGCCAACCGACGTTGCGTTCTCTGGCTCGAGTCCGCATTGCCCACCAACTATAGCGTTCCGCCTCATCGGGGTGCTTCAAACGAAAGGTGTCCACAAAACCAGCGTCGACCAAGTCATCCATCCACGCACGCTCTTGGGGCAAAAAGCCTGAGACCTTCTCATTGTCTTTCGGGCGAGCCAAATCTATCGCAAAGTGAGCCGTGTTAAAATCGCCCGTCAACACAATGGGCTTATCAGTTTGAGCCTGTAAGGGCTTGATGTGATCTTCTAAAAAAGCGTGGTAAAAATCCATTTTATACTGCAAACGCTCGTCGCCAGAAGCTCCGTTGGGGTAGTACATGCCGTACAAAATAAACTCGTCAAACTCTGCCATAAGCGTCCGACCCTCACAATCAAAGCGATCCACCCCAAACCCTTCGACGACATTGAGCGGTTCGACCCGAGAATAAATAGCGGTTCCACTATAACCAGGGCGAGTCGCATGACTGTAATAGGCGTGATAGCCACCTGGGGGATGACGCATTTCTTCGGTGAGCTGGTGGTCTTGAATCTTGGTTTCTTGCAAGCACAAAACATCGGGGGACGTTTGTTCTAGCCAGTCTAAAAAGCCTTTTTTATGAGCGGCTCGAATACCATTGACGTTCCATGAAATTAAGGTGTAGCGATTGCCTTGACTCATTTTTTTATCCTCATCTACAAAAACTAAAGATACACTAAAAGCTAAAGGTTTAGTCTATAAAACTAAATGTTTAGCCTTAAAAACTAAATGTTCAGTCTCTAAAACTAAAGAAACGAAAGGTTTTACTCGATCTCACCACGAGCAATTTTATCGAGCAGTTGACTCATCCGCACGCCACGTTCCAGTGAATCGTCAAACTTAAAATGCACTTCAGGCGTGTGACGCAAACGAACACGATGCCCCAACGCCTTGCGAGCCTTCGCTTGATGAGAAATCAAAATCGTCATGATTTCGTTGCGTTCATCTTCATCGTCTAAGAAAATGCTTAAATAGATTTTCGCCACACTTAAATCGGGCGTCAAATCCACTTCGGTGACGGAAATCACCAAGTCATCCAAGCGAGGATCCTTCATTTCAGTGCGTAAAATATCGCCCATTTCACGCTGAATGGCTTTACGCACACGATCGACTCGTGTAAACTCTTGTCGCTGATTCATGGTGAAACTCCTTGCTAGACAAAGCCTCTATAATAGACGAAACCAGTACCGTTTGCCCCTTAGAGGCTGGTACGTTTACGCTCTTCTTGTTGATAACAGACAATGACATCGCCCACTTGGTGATCGTGAAACTTGGCAATGGTAATGCCACATTCAAAGCCTTGAGCCACATCTTTCACGTCATCTCTAAAGCGTTTAAGCAAGTCGATGAAGCCTTCGTGAATGACCTTGCCGTTGCGTTTGACTTCAATGCGTCCGCTACGAACGATTTTGCCATTGGTGACCATGCAGCCAGCAACGACAACCGTTTTACCGATCGTGAAGTGCTGACGAATCTCGGCTTGACCGCATTCCACTTCGATAATATCGGCATCCAACTCACCGAGCATAAGCTTTTCCACACGATCAACCATGTGATAAATAACGTCAAAGCGATGAACCACCACGCCTTCTGATTCGGCGATACGAGCAGCGTTGGCATCTTCACGGCTATTAAAGGCAATAATAATGGCTTTTGAGGCGGTTGCCAACATGACATCCGCTTCCGTCAGATCGCCTGTGCCTGTGTGAATAATGTTGACTTGCACTTCTGCGGTGTCCAATTTCACCAAAGAACCTTGAGCCGCTTCCAAAGAACCGTGCGTATCGGCTTTTAGGACGATACGTAATTCTTTTTTATTTTCATCGTCTAAAGAAGTCGTCAAACCGCCTGCATTTCGGGTACGAGACGACAAACGACGCTCACGCTCCTTGGTTTGAGCGACACTCAAGCGTTGCTTAAACTCGCTGTGATTTTCAATGACGTACATCGTTGAACCTGAAACAGGCACTTCTTCCAGCCCTAAAATCTCTACAGGCGTTGAAGGACCCGCTTCTTGGATGCGTTCGCCTGCATCGTTAATCAAGGCACGAACACGTCCACCGACGGCTCCCATTAGGATGTTCTGCCCGACTTTCAGCGTTCCTTTTTGAACCAAAACGCTGGCGACAGGGCCTTTACCCTTGTCTAGCTTGGCTTCAATAATGACGCCTTCCGCTGGCACATGCGGATTCGCTTTGAGTTCCAACAATTCAGACAGTAATAAAATGTTTTCAAGCAAGTCATCGACACCCAACTTTTGCAAGGCACTAACTTCAACGGTGACGACATCTCCGCCGTATTTTTCAGACATGACGCCATGTTCCATCAACGCTGCCATGACCCGATCAGGATCCGCCCCTGCTTTGTCAATTTTGTTAATCGCCACAATAATCGGAATACCTGCGGCTTTGGCGTGGTTAATGGCTTCAATGGTTTGAGGCATCACGCCGTCATCGGCAGCAACGACCAAGATCGCAATATCCGTGGCGTGTGCCCCACGCATCCGCATTGCCGTAAACGCTTCGTGACCTGGTGTATCCAAGAACACGATTTTCTGCCCATTTTTTTCAACGCTATACGCACCGATTCGCTGGGTAATACCGCCAGCTTCGGTGTCGACGATATTGGTGCGAATCTCACGAATGGCATCCAACAACGAGGTCTTACCGTGATCGACGTGACCCATAATCGAAATAACAGGGGCTCGATGCACATAAAACTCATCTTCATCAGCATCCGACTTACGATCCAAGACATTGGCGACTTCGACTTCGCTCATATCTTGAACTTTTTTGACTTCGGCTTCGACTTCAAAGTTCTTGGCAATGTCAATCATGGCGTCAAAATCAAGGGTATGGTTAATGGTGACCATAATGCCCTTCATAAATAGATATTTAATGACTTCGGTGTCTTTTTGCTTGAGCAACGTCGCGAGTTCATGCACCGTAATAGGGTGATCAAAAACCAAATGCGTGGGAGGAATCGCATTTTCGGCTTCAATGGCGGCTGCCGTAGCTCGACGTTCGGCTTTAGACGTTTTGCCCGATTTCTTGGCTGGACGAAACAACGCACTCAATTTTTCTTTTTCTTTTTCAATTTCGCTTTTATTGACGTATTTAGAAACAGACGACTTGCCTTTGGCTTGAGGCGAAAAACTTTTCGCCCGTTCTTTTTCTTTGGTGACATCTGGAATAAAATCGGCTGAAACGACGTTTAGTTGATCGCCTGGAGGAGGCGTTGCGGGGCGATGAGGCGTATAAGGACGATTTTGCGTTGACTGCCCTTGAGGCGTGAGAGGAGGACGACCGCCTTGGTAGCCTCTGCCTTGCCCTTGATTTTGTCCACCTTGACCACCTTGATAAGGACGTTGCCCTTGTTGGGGAGCATCGCCGTCTTTTCGCAAGGTACGTTGATCCACAGGCTTAACCGTGCCTGCCTTGGGTTGCAAGCTCGGACGCTTGGCTGGAGCGACATCCCGACCTTGATTAGAGCCTTGTCCATTGCCTGCATAATTAGGGCGGTAGCTACTGGCGGTTGTCCCCGTATTGCCACTATTGCGTTGTTCCGTATTACGAGGCGTTAAAGCAGGACGCCCCCCTTGGGCGGGGCGTTGATTCGGCGAATACGTCGACACTGTTGAATTACGAGGGGCTTGGGACTTATTGGCTGAAGACGTCGGGCGAGGCGAGGGATTGTCTAAATTACGAATTTTAGCGGTGTAATCGACAGGAACCAAGACAGGGGCATCATTGGCTTTAGAAGCAGTCGCTTCCATCGTTTTGGCGTCAGGGGACTTTACATGAGGCACGGATTTTTTTTCAGGAGAAAGCGTCGATTTAGACAAAGGAGCATCCTTTTTGGGGGCGGTTTTGGGGGCGTTAGGGTTGTAAATTTTGACGGCACGCTCGACTTTGGGGGGAGCAGCGGGGGCATCCGTTTTTTGAGGGGCAGGGCTTTCTTGCTTAGCAGGGGTGGCTTTTGCTTGTCCTTTCGTTTCATAATAGCGACGCACTTTAACCGCTTCTTCAGCAGGAATAGAGCTGGAATGGCTTTTCACTTCGCTGAGTTGCAAGGTTTTTTGAAGATATTCAACCAAGTCTTTATTTTGGATATTCAGTTCTTTAGCGAGTTCGTAAACTCTTACTTTTGCTGTCATGTGCGGAAGCACCTCGTTTTATGTTGATGTTTGTGTGGGGGGATTTTGCAAGGTATTCGTCAAGGACTCAAGATCTTGCAAAGAAACAGACGTTCTCAAGGCATGAGCCAAATGACGACCCTTTTGCAGGGAGACTTTCGACACGCAGTCTGATGAAGCACAGACATAAGCCGAACGCCCTTGAGTTACAGGGGTCACAGGGGGCGAAGAAGGTGTTGTCAAGCAAGTGTCTTGCCATTGAACCCAAAGCACGGTATCCATTTTCCGTATGCGGAAGAGTGCTTGTTTCAAGTGGTAGCCACGACAGATGAAGCACCGACGTTTAAATTTACGTTCATCAGCACGCATGACATCACTTTCTTTCAAATTAAAAAATTAAGGAACAAATAAAGGGGAAACATGAGGGGAGCTAGGCTCCCCTCCAAGACGTTATTCTACTTCCGCTGGAATGGAGGCTTCCACACCGTCTAAGACTTTTTCTTGAAGGGCTTCGGCTTCTTCGCCTCCTTCTTCAAGGGCGTCGTTTTCAGCTTTGGCACGACGATTAAAGAACTCTTCTCTCAATCGTTGGAATTGAGAAATGCTCTTAATATCAAGCTTAAAGCCCGTCAACTTCGCTGCCAAACGAACGTTCTGACCTTCACGACCGATCGCCAAAGAAAGCTGTTCATCAGGCACAATAATCAACGCTCGCTTGAGTTCAGGATCCGAATCCACACGCACTTCCAAGATATGAGCAGGTGCTAGGGAATTGGCGATAAACTCACCAGGATTGTCTGACCAGCGGATGATGTCGATCTTTTCGTTGCGAAGCTCACTGACGATCGCTTGAATACGACTGCCTCGTGTGCCGATGCACGCCCCTTGCGGATCCACATCGCCATCCGTGCCGTGAACCGCCACTTTCGTACGATGCCCCGCTTCACGAGCAATGGACTTGATTTCCACCAAACCATCTTCAATTTCAGGCACTTCAAGTTCAAAGACTTCACGCACCATTTGAGGATGAGCCTGCGAAACCACAATCGTGGGCATGCGGTTAGAATCTTTCAATTCCAGCACATAGGCACGAATACGGTTACCGACACGGTAGTATTCACCGGGTAATTGTTCACGAGTAGGCAATAAGGCATCGTTACGCCCGATATTGACCCAAACGTTACGCCCTTCGACTCGTTGCACCACAGCAGGCACAACCGTGTATTTCTTTTCGTCGAACTCTTCTTGGATCAAGAGTTTTTCAGCTTCACGGATGCGTTGTGTGATGACTTGCTTCGCACTTTGGGCGGCAATACGACCAAATTCCGAAGGGGTGACATCAATTTCAAGCACATCGTCCAATTGGACATCCGCTTTAATATGGCGAGCATCCTGTAACGAAATCTGATGAAAAGGACTCGCTTTACGAGCCGCCAAAGAAATCGTTGCACGCTCTTCTTCGCTTAATTCAGGGGCATCATCTTGAGCTTCCTCTTCAACAGGAGCCTCTTCCGTAAGGGCTTCAACCGCTTCTAAAGCAGCATCAATATCGCCTTCAAAGGCTTCAGGGGCTTCCACATGAACCACTTTTTCAACAACAAACTTTTCTTGAAAAATACCAATTTCGCCTGATTTTTCAATCAGTCGGCACAACAAACCTTCGGTGCTAGGCAGTTTAGCATAACGGCGATACGCCGCCAGCATGGCTTCACGCAATGAATCAATAATAAATGCTTTAGGAATACCACGCTCACGTTCGAGCTGTTCAGCGTATTCTAATAGGGCGGATCCGACTTTTATCATGTTTTAGGACTCCTCGTTGTTCGAGTATTTAATTGTAAACAGTTTGGCACAATGCCTATTACCATGTTAATCAAAGCATAAATAAATGCAAGGATTCATATTTTATTTTAACACAATCGACGATTTTGAACAGATTTATTCCTCTTCTGATAGGAAACCATCCTCATCACTATCTTCATGATCGTCGTTCGGCCATTGAATCGGCGGAGCTAGGCAAATGCCCTGCCCTTCAGGAAGCTCTGAAAGCAAAAAGCTTTCCAGTTCGCCTGCTTCGTTTTCTTTGGCTTGATGTTTAAGCGTGACCCGAATTTCACTGCCTTCTTCTTTCACATCCCACAATTGTTTGGCTGCGAATAAATGAGCGTTGGCTTTTGATTCAGCGACATCTAAAGGTTTAAGGGTGACGGTTTTGCCTGTGTAAAAATCGAGTTCTCGGAAGGTTTTGAGGTGGCGAAACAAGCCTGGAGAACTCAGTTCAAGCACATAAGAATGGGCTTGAAGTTCAGCGAGATCCGCCAAGGGAGCATCCAGCAATAAGGAGGCTTCGGCACATTCGTCTAGCGTGATGCGGATGTCCTTTTTTTCAACAAAAACTTGCAAGATGAGGCGTCCTTGGGTGTTGTCGACATCCACCGCTACAGGGATGAACGGCGTTTTGGCGAGCGTTTCAATCGCCACGCTTAAGACCGTCTTGCACAGACGTTTGGCTTGCGTTTCAGTAATTTGATGTTTCATGGGGTATCCTTTAAACCTTCCATATTTCAACGGCTAAGTCTGCCAGTTCTTTCGTTCTGGCTTGTATCGTTTCATCATTCCAATCAGTAGAATCTTCTTTAAAAACACTTTGGGTTAATACGTAAGAAGATTTTTGGAAGGTTTGTTTTTTTGCCACTGTGGTATTCTTCGTTTCATTATTGTCTTTTTTATTCAATAAACAAAGATTGCCAAGCTTATGAATGTCTTTAGACTTTTGACGTCCTCCGTCTTTAGATTTCAGGGCTTCAATATGATCTAGGCTTACATCTTCTGACGTAAGATCAATTCGGGTTTTACTTTTGTAAAACTCTATTTCAGCCAATATATACTTTGCTAATTTTTTACCTTCAGACGAATTAAACTCCTTTTCTTGAAGGGCAGATTTAAAAGATTCATCGCTTGGCATTTTGTCAACAAAACAACCCTGCAATTCTTCCAAAGAAGGCGGTGTACTTTTATTTAGTTTTTCACACAAATCCGCATAAAAGGCTTCAAGTTCATTAGGGTTCTTATCGCCTATTTTACTATGCTTAAACGTTAACGTATTGACTAAATGGACAATAGTTTTGAATTCTTTTTTCCTTCCAAACACTCTTTCTAACGCAAACAAAAAAGGATTAGGTTGCACTGCACCAAAAGAATTGAACTCTTTTAAGCGTTTCACACATTCCATGTCATCATGCCATTCCGAAGCAATCGGGTTTTTAATTAAGCTAAACAAGTACGCCGTATTTTGTAATGCTGTTACGAATTCAAAAGCACTTTCATCCGTCTTGATTTCTTCTTTAATGGCTTTAAATAGACTATTTTTTTTCGTGTATTTATACTGGCTATTCCAATAATAACGAACAAAATCTTTGAGTTCGCCGTCTTTACCTATTGTTCCACTAAGGATGTCCCAAGCTTCGCTCATTTGTTCTGAATAAACGTCTCCAGCGGTTAAAAATAAATAATTTTTAAGTAAATCAATGGAAGACAACTGCACCCCTCGTGCATTTAAGGTTTCAAAGAGCTTATAGGCTTTCACTTCATCCGCCACAGACATTTCAGTAAACACGATGTTCTGTAAAGAAAGTTCTACAAACGTGACAAGATTCACCGTGTTTTTCAAGTCGAGTTCTTTTTCTATCTTTTTCTTAAAAAATTGAAACCCTTTAAGCAATAATTTATTAGAAGGATTATCAGGCAAGACAATTTTCCAATCTTTAAAAGATGAAAGACGTGCCGTATAATAAGCCTGATTGTTTTTATTTAATTTGAGCTTTACTTTTGACCCTCCTGTGACGGTATCAATCATGCCGATATATCGATCGCGTAAAATGTCTGCAGGGGTTTTGGCTTGACGTTCTTCAAGTATTTTAATCGCTGCTAAAGTAAACAGGCTTAAGGTCGTCATGCGTTGTTGACCGTCAATAATATCATACCGACTGATTTGCTTTGCTTCTTTAGAATCGTTAGTGATATTGTTTTTCTTAATCACAATATAGCCTAAATAGTGAGAGCTTTCAGGGTCTTCCGCATATTCAGACAAGCCCCAAATATCATTCCACAAGTCTTCCCATTGAACTTCTTTCCAAGAATAATCTCGTTGATAAGGGGGAATATGATAAATGGTATTTATTTTTGAGATAAAGTCCGCAAATGTCATTTCCTTTGAACTAAAGTCCGTCATGATGATAAGCTCCTTATATCAATACGCTGAATCTTTAATTTCAAGTATACCACGCATCTCAAGAAAGCAAAAAGGGTGGATTCAAATAAAAGGTGTGTGGGATTATTTTAGGTGTTTTGTATCTTGTGAATTGAAAAATATGCTATACTGTAGATGTGATTTTTGTTTTATGAAAGAGAGAAACCCCCTATGCCTACTTTAACCCCTTTTATTAGCGTAAGCCGTGAATGCCCCTTCACCAGCAAAGAAGCCACCACCGTCATTAGCCCGATTTGGCAAGCCGAAGGCGCCAAAGACGATGACGACAACAAAGCGGACAGCAAAACGCCTCGCTTCCCCCAAAGTCACGCCTTGGATGCCCTAA